>NZ_VWWH01000116.1:0-18130 GCF_011753045.1 Burkholderia sp. Ap-955 | reverse complement strand
CTGCCAGCCAGCGGCGCCAGCGCGATGCGCGACGCGGGTCGCTGCGCCCCGCTTCCGCGGAATCGGCCGGCACCGGTCGCGCGAGCGCCGCGCGAATGCGCTCGGCGTCGAACGGCGGTGCGCGAAACCGCACGCCCGTCGCGTCGTACAGTGCGTTCGCGATCGCCGCCGCTGCGGGCGCCGCCGCCTGCTCGATCCGGCGCGGATCGTGCACGGACAGCTCGCCGTGCACGCGATGGGCCATGTCGTCGAATGCAATCAGTTCATGAGCGATCGCATCCGGCTGCGCCCCCATGCCGGTTTCGTCGTGCGCGGGCCGCGCGGACAGGCGCGCGCCCATCACGCGCGAAATCGCTGCCTCGATCTGCCATGCGGGCAAGCCGGCCATCGACGCGTCGCCCGGTTCGCCGGCACCCTGGCCGGCCACGACGCGCCGCACCGCGACGTCGCCCGTCGCGCGGTCGACGTCGAGATCGACGACCCATGCGGACCAGCGCGCATCGCCGTCGCCTGTCGCGTCAGCGTCCGGCGGTGTGTTGCCGGACGGTGCCGCGGCGCCATCGAAAGCGAAGCCACGCCCGCTCAGGCGCGCATGGGCACCCGGGTCGACCGCGGCCGGTGCGCCCCATGCCGCACGCTCGCTGACCATCCGGATGATCTCGCGCGGCCCGGCGTCCCGCGCCGCATCGAGATGCTGCAGGCGCAACGCAACCGGATCGCGCCGCAACGCGCCCGCGAGTTCGTCGACGAAGGATTCGCGCGCGAATACGTGCGCGTGCCCGGGAATCGTGTGACCTGCATCGGCGAGTTCGATCGACGTCTGTGCGTGCCGGTAGACGAACGGCGCGACGGGGACGGTATCCGCTCGTTCGGTCTTCGCATCGTGCGGCGCGTGACGATCGTCCGTAGCCGCCTGCGCGCGATAACGCCAGGTCGTCATCCGCCCGTCGGACGCGGTCCGCGTTTCGACGTCGAACGATACCTGTGCGTCTGCATGCGCGTCGCCGATCGGCCAGGTGTAGCGCGCGCGGTGTGCGCGCAATGCGTCGGTGCCGGCTTCATCGCGCGGCTCGGCGCCCGTCACGTGCTCCGGCGCGAGGGGCAAGCCCGTGTCAGGCTTCATCGCCGCCTCGCAGGTAGCGTGCCGCGCGATGCACGGCCCGGATGATCTCCAGATGCGTGCCGCAGCGGCAAAGATTGAAGCGCAACGCATCGCGGATCGCCGCGTCGTCCGGCGACGGATTTTGGTCGAGCAGCGCCTTCGTGCTCATGATCATCCCGTTCAGGCAATAGCCGCACTGCGCGGCCTGCTCGTCGATGAACGCGCGCTGGATCGGATGCGGCGCGTCGTGCAACCCGAGCCCTTCCAGCGTCGTGACGTCGCGCCCGCTCGCGGCGGCGGCCGGCACGACGCACGAACGCGTCGCCTGCCCGTCGACCAGCACCGTACAGGCGCCGCACTGCCCGAGCCCGCAGCCGTACTTCGGGCCGTTGAGCGCGCAGTCGTTGCGCAGGACCAGCAGCAGCGGCGCGTCGGGCGCAGCCTCGACGAAGGTATGCGGCGTGCCGTTCACGCGAAACGCCAGCGGCCGCGACGGAGAAGCGGGATGGGACATGAATGGATCCGGAATGCGGCGCGCGGGCCGGGGGCGACCGGCTGCGGGCACTGCCACCGGTGTGCGCCCGCCGGCGCGCGCCTGACATATAACACGCCGAAAAACACGCGTACCGGCGCAGCGGCGCTCGCGACGGCAAAGCGCCGGCCGGCGCGGGCACCGCGTACGCGTCAGGCCGCGGCCGCGACGCTGTTGCGCGACGGCGAGATGAGCGGCACGTCGAACACGTCGTAGCCGAACACCCACGACGGATCCTCGTTCGTGCGCAGCCATGTGTTGTTGTGCGACACGAGCTGCACCTTCGACGCACGCGCCGCGCGATTCGCCTCGTACAGCGCGAATGCGCCCGCGTAGTCGCCGATGCCGACTTCGTCGAGGCAGCGCGCGAGCATCGCGGCATCCTCGATCGCCATCGCCGCGCCCTGCGCCATGTGCGGCTTCATCGGATGGCATGCGTCGCCGAGCAGCACGAGGCGGCCGCGGCTCCACAACGGCAACGGATCGCGCTCGAGCAACGGCCACTTGGTGATCGACGGCGACACGTCGATCAGGTGCTGGATGTCGGCATGGAAACCCGCGAACGCCTCGCGCATTTCGTCGCGGCTGCTGTCGACCATCGACACGCCTTCGGGCCATTCGGCCTGCGGCACGCCGGTCACGTAGTAATACTCGTCACGCTTCTCGGTCACGTAGTAGACCATCATGTGGCGATCCTCCGACCACCACTTCACGCACATGTCGTACGGCTTGTTGCCGAGCAGCGACGCCGGGAACACCGCGCGGTGCGCGACGTAGCCCGTGTAGCGCGGCGGTTCCGCGCCGAGCAGGTGCTCGCGGATCCGCGAATTCACGCCGTCCGCGCCGATCACGATGTCGGCGGTCTCGACGCTGCCGTCGGTGAACGTCAGGCGCACCGCGTCGCCGGTGTCCTCCACCGCCGCGAGCCGCTTGCCGAAGCGGATCGTGCCGGGCGTCACCGCCTGCGTCATCAATGCATGGAAATCGCCGCGATGCACGGTCAGGTAGCTCGCGCCGTACGCCTTGCGCGCGTAGTCGCCGAGCGGGATCTGCGCGAGCACGTCGGCCGTCTGCCAGTCGCGGCTGTACCAGCAATCCGGATGCGAACCCATCGTCTCCAGCGCGTCCTCGCAGCCGATGCGCCGCATGATCTTCATCACGTTCGGGCCGAGGTGGATACCCGCGCCGAGGCGCGAGAACGCCGGCGCCTGCTCGTACAGCGCGACGTCGTAGCCGCCGCGCTGAAGCAGCGCCGCGGCGGCCGTGCCGCCGAGACCGGCGCCGATGATTGCGATACGGGGTGTGCTCATGCGGATCTCCTGATCGTGGGCCCGTCGCCGAACGCGGCGCGAGAACGGGCGGATTGAATGGCGTTTATGTAGCGTACACACTCAATTTATTCAGGACAAGCGGATTGTCGTCTCCAGCAACCACATTCGGGAAAACACCAATTAATCCATGAATATCCGCACCATCAAGCGATGGACGCACGATAGACGTCATTTTTATTCATTGTCATTTTCAAATGTACACACTAGACTTTACTCGACATCCGGCGATCCCGCACCCGCGTGCCGCCCCATCCTTACCGACACGGAGCCTCCCGTCATGAGCAAGACCTACCGCATCGGCCAGATCGTGCCGAGTTCCAACACGACTATGGAAACGGAGATTCCCGCGATGCTGCGGCTGCGCGAAGCGATCCGTCCCGAGCGCTTCACGTATCACTCGAGCCGGATGCGGATGAAGAAGGTCGTCAAGGAAGAACTCGCGGCGATGGACGCCGAATCCGACCGCTGCGCGGTGGAACTGAGCGATGCGCGCGTCGACGTGCTCGGCTACGCGTGCCTCGTCGCGATCATGGCGATGGGGCACGGCTATCACCGCGTGTCGCAGGCGCGCCTGACGAAGCACACGGCGGACAACGGCGCACAGGCACCGGTGCTGACGAGTGCGGGCGCGCTCGTCGACGCATTGAAGGTGATCGGCGCGAAGCGGATCGTCGTCGTCGCGCCGTACATGCTGCCACTGACCGAACTCGTGGTCGACTACATCCGCAACGAAGGCTTTGACGTGCTTGCGTACCGCGCGCTGGAGATCCCCGACAACCTCGACGTCGGCCGCCACGATCCGGCGCGCCTGCCCGACATCGTGAAGACGCTGCCGTACCAGGACGCCGATGCGATCGTGCTGTCCGCCTGCGTGCAGATGCCGTCGCTGCCGGCCGTCGCGAAGGTCGAGGCGATGACGGGCAAGCCCGTGATCACGGCCGCGATCGCGACGACCTACGCGATGCTGCGCGAACTCGACCTCGAGCCGATCGTGCCCGGCGCCGGCGCGCTGCTGTCCGGCGCGTACTGAGCGCGCCCCTTCCGACGGAGTCCCTTCATGCCCTCGACTTTCCTGTATGGCGCGAACATCCGCGCGAACGGCATCCGCCAGCACTACCTGCGCTACGGCGGCGCGACCGGCGCGCGCGCTTCGCGCCCGGCGATCGTGCTGATTCCCGGCATCACGAGCCCCGCGATCACGTGGGGTTTCGTCGGCGAAGTATTCGGTGCGGCGTTCGATACCTACGTGCTCGACGTGCGCGGCCGCGGGCTGTCCGACGCGTCGCCGTCGCTCGACTACAGTCTCGACGCACAGGCCGACGACGTCGCGGCCCTCGTCGCCGCGCTCGGCCTGCCGCGCACGAGCCTCGTCGGCCATTCGATGGGCGCGCGGATCGCCGCGCGGGCCGCACGGCGCGGCATCCACGGGCTCGAATCGGTCGTGCTCGTCGATCCGCCCGTGTCGGGCCCGAACCGCCGCGACTATCCGGGCAAGCTGCCGTGGTACATCGACTCGATGGCGCTCGCGCGCGCCGGCACCGACGCCGAAGGCATGCGCGCGTTCTGCCCGACCTGGACCGACGCCGAACTGCAGTTGCGCGCCGAATGGCTGCATACCTGCGACGAGCGCGCTGTGCGCGCGTCGTACGAAGGCTTTCATACCGACGATTTCCACGCGGACGCCGCGCAGTTGGCCGTGCCGTCGCTGCTGATCACGGCCGAACGCGGCGACGTGGTGCGCGACGACGATGTCGCCGAACTGCAGCGCGCGACGCCGTCGATGCGGCACGTGCGCGTGCCCGACGCCGGCCACATGATTCCGTGGGACAACGCACCGGGTTTCTACGCGGCGTTCGGCGACTTCCTCGGCGCGCCGCTCGCGGCCTGAACGCGCGGCGCCCGCCCCTTTCCTTCACGCTTTTACCGGAGCCGACGATGCCAGTCAGCGATTCCCAACTGATCGACGCGTGGAAGCAGGTCCTCACGCTGTCGCGCCTCGAACCGGGCCAGACCGTCACGATCCTGACGAGCGCGGCCACCCATCCGCAGACGCTGTCGTGCGCGCTGATCGCGACGCAAACGATGGGCGCGATCGTCAACCGCCTTGACCTGCCGCCGGTGAACGGCGACAAGGCGTTCAGCCGCGACCCGCTCGCGTATCTCGGCACGACGCCGCTGACCGGCAACAAGGCCGCGATCGCTGCGCTGCGCGAGAGCGACCTCGTGCTCGACCTGATGACGCTGCTGTTTTCGCCCGAGCAGCACGACATCCTGAAGTCCGGCACGAAGATCCTGCTCGCGGTCGAGCCGCCCGAAGTGCTCGTGCGGATGGTGCCGACGCTGGCCGACCGCACGCGCGTGCTCGCCGCGGCGAAACGGATCGCCGCCGCCCGCGAGATGCGCGTGACGTCGGCGGCCGGCACCGCGCTCGTGTGCCCGCTCGGCGAGTTCCCGCCGACGGCCGAATACGGCTTCGTCGACGCGCCGGGCCGCTGGGACCACTGGCCGAGCGGCTTCGCGCTGACCTACCCGAACGACCGCACCGCGCGCGGCACGATCGTGATCGACCGCGGCGACATCCTGCTGCCGCAGAAGCACTACGTGCGCGAACCGATCGCGCTGACCGTCGAAGGCGGCTATGCGACGCGCATCGAAGGCGGCGTCGACGCCGATCTGCTGCGCGACTACATGGAGACCTTCGCCGACCCCGAAGGCTATGCGATCTCGCATATCGGCTGGGGGCTGCAGCCGCGTGCGCGCTGGTCGACGCTCGGGCTGTACGACCGCGAGGCGACGATCGGGATGGACGCGCGCGCGTTCGAGGGCAACTTCCTGTTCTCGCTCGGCCCGAACAACGAAGGCGGCGGCAACCGCACGACCACCTGCCATATCGACATCCCGCTGCGCCGCTGCACGGTCGAGCTCGACGGCGCGATCGTCGTGCGCGACGGCCGCGTGACCGACCAACCCGCCTGACCGACGAGCGACCGACACCATGAACGATCTTTCCCGTCACGCCGAAGCGAACGTCTATCGCCAGCAGGGCTTCGGCACGCCGCTGCCGCCGCACGGCAACATCGGCCTGCTGATCGTCGATTTCGTGGTCGGCTTCGCCGATCCCGCGACGTTCGGCGGCGGCAACATCGCGCCGGCGATCGCGCGCACGACGCGTGCGCTCGCGCTCGCGCGCGAACGCGGCTGGCCCGTCGCGCACAGCCGCATCGTGTATGCGGAAGACGGCAGCGACGACAACGTGTTCTCGCTGAAGGTGCCCGGCATGGCGACGCTGACCGAGCACCACCCGAACAGCGCGATCGTGCCCGAACTCACGCCCGCGCCGGGCGAACTCGTCGTGCGCAAGACCGTGCCGTCGGCGTTCTTCGGCACGCAGCTGGCGCCGTGGCTCGCGCAGCGCGCGGTGCAGACGCTGCTCGTCGCGGGAGCCGTGACGAGCGGCTGCGTGCGCGCGAGCGTCGTCGATGCGATGTCGCACGGGTTCCGCCCGCTCGTGCTCGCCGACTGTGTCGGCGATCGTGCGATCGCGCCGCACGACGCGAACCTGTTCGACATGCAGCAGAAATACGCGGCCGTGATGCCGCTCGACGACGCGATCGCGGCCATCGATGCGGTGCAGGCGCGCGCACGCTGAATCGTCGCGGCGGGCCGGCGGCGTGACCGGCCGACGCCTGCCAGCGCGATTGACGCTGCGCTTTTGGCGACCTAGATTGGGGACGCGCGCGCTCGCGACGGTCACCGTCATGGCGCCTCACGCACACCGCGAACAGGACGCCCGGGGCGCCCGCCGCGTCGCCCCGCGTACGCCGCATCGGGCCGCGCGCCGCCGCTCCCTCGACAGGACCCTTCATCCGTGAACCGCTCCGAACTGCTCGCGCGCAACGGCTGCCTGACCGTCATCCGGCCGCCCGCGCCGCCCGTCAAGCCGGCGCCCGGTCAGCCGGGCAGCCTGTCGTCCTACGTGCCGGCGCTGCCGGAAGTGTTCGTCGCGATTCTCGACGACGGCCGCATCCTCGCGTTCAACGGCCACGTCGATCTCGGCACCGGCATCCGCACGTCGCTCGCGCAGATCGTCGCCGAGGAACTCGACGTGCCGGCCGCGCGCGTGACGATGGTGCTCGGCGACACGGCCGCGACCCCGAACCAGGGCCCGACCATCGCGAGCGCGACGATCCAGATTTCCGCGACGCCGCTGCGCTGCGCTGCCGCGCAGGCGCGTCACACACTGCTGGCGCTCGCCGCCGAGCGGTTCGGCGTCGATGCGGAACGGCTGGCCGTCGACGATGGAGCGATTTCGTTCGATGGACAGGTGATCACGTTCGCCGCGCTCGTCGCCGCGCACCGGATCGCGCTGACGCTGGACCTGAACACTCGCACGAAAGATCCGGCCCTGTACCGGATCGTCGGCAAATCGTCGCCGCGCGTTGACCTGCCCGCGAAGGCAACCGGCCAGCTCACGTTCGTGCACGACATGCGCGTGCCGGGCATGCTGCACGGCCGCGTCGTTCGGCCGCCCTATGCGGGGCATGACAGCGGTTCGTTCGTCGGTGATGCGCTGATCGACGTCGATCGCGCATCGGTGGCCGACGTGCCGGGGCTCGTGGCCGTCGTCGCGATCGGCGATTTCGTCGGCGTGGTGGCCGAACGCGAGGAACACGCGATCCGCGCAGCGCGCCAGCTGCGCGTGACGTGGCGTCCGCTCCCCGCGCTGCCGCCGCTCGACGAACCGGCTGCCGCGATCGCCGCCGCGCCGGCCAAACGCCGCGTGCTGCTCGACGAAGGCGACGTCGACGCGGCGCGTGCGCAGCCCGACACGATCACGCTGTCGCGCACCTATGCGTGGCCGTTCCAGATGCACGGCTCGATCGGCCCGTCATGCGCGCTCGCCGACTATCGCGAGCCGGGCAACGGCCGGATCACCGTGTGGTCCGGCACGCAGAATCCCGTGTCGCTGCGTTACGACCTCGCGACGCTCGTCGCGCGCGACGAAGCCGATTTCGACGTGGTGCGGATGGAAGCGGCCGGCTGCTACGGCCGCAACGGTGCGGACGACGTGTGCGGCGACGCGCTGCTGCTGTCGCGCGCGGTCGGCCGCCCGGTACGCGTGCAGCTGTCGCGCGCGGACGAACATTTGTGGGAACCGAAAGGCGCCGGCCAGCTGATGCAGGTGACCGGCACGGTCACGCGTGACGGCCGCCTGCTCGGCTACGAGTTCACGACGCGCTACCCGTCGAACGACGCGCCGCTGCTCGCGGCGCTGCTGACCGGCACGATCGCGCCCGAGCCGCGCGTGTTCGAGATGGGCGACCGCACGGCCGTGTCGCCGTACGCGAGCCCGCATCGCCGCTTCGTCTGCGAGGATCTTGCCCCGCTCGTGCGTGCGTCGTGGCTGCGCGGCGTGTCGGCATTGCCGAACTCGTTCGCGCACGATGCGTTCGTCGACGAGTGCGCGGCGCTCACCGGCGTCGACCCGCTTGCGTTCCGGCTGCGCCACCTGCAGGACACGCGCGCGACCGAACTGCTGCAGGCCGTGGCCGATCGCGCGGGCTGGACGCCACGCGTGCGGCGCACGCTGCATGAACCCGAGCCGTCGCGGCTGGTGCGCGGCCGCGGGATCGCCTATGCGCGCTACGTGCACAGCCGCTTCCCCGGCTTCGGCGCGGCGTGGTCGGCATGGGTCGTCGAACTGAGCGTCGATCGCGTGTCGGGTGAGATCCGCATCGAACGCGTCACGGTCGGCCAGGACACGGGCACGATGATCAACCCCGATGGCGTGCGCCACCAGATCCACGGCAACGTGATCCAGGTATTGAGCCGCACGCTGAAGGAGCGCGTGCGCTTCGCCGACGGCAAGGTCGCGTCGCGCGAATGGGCGAGCTATCCGATCCTCACCTTCGCGGAAGTGCCGGACGTCGACGTCGTGCTGATGCCGAGGCAAGGCGAGCCGCCGCTCGGCGCGGGAGAATCGGCGTCGGTACCGGGCCCGGCCGCCGTCGCGAACGCGTTGTTCGATGCAACCGGAGTGCGGTTCTACGCGCCGCCGTTTACACCGGAGACGGTCCGGGCCGCGTTACGCGACGCAGGCCGGTTGATGACGGCCGATGGGGCTGGCGTGCAGATGGCGACCGGCACGGCTTAGAAGCCGCGGGCTGCGTCGCAGGATCGAATCGGCCGACCGGACGGGTGCGACACCCCCTCGCGAGCGACGCGCATCACGCGTCGCCGTCTTCTTCCATCATCTTGCGCAGCAGGAACTGCAACGCGACCCGCTCGCCCGGATTGAGCGCGCCATACGTGCGCTCCGTCACCTGCCGCGCGAACGGCACCGTGCGATCGATCAGCGCGAGGCCGGTCGCGGTTGCGCGCACGATCAGCTTGCGGCCGTCGTTCGGATCGGGCAGCACCTCGATCAGCGCGCGCGCCTTCAGCCGGTCGACCACGCCGCGAATCGTCGCCTGGTCGATCGCGGTCGCCTTGACGATGTCGTTCAGCGAGCACCCCTGGCGCTCCTTGACCGCGCACAGCGTGACGAACTGCGCGGCCGTGAGATCCGAATCGGGGATCGCTTCCTGGAAGATCGACACGTGCCGCTGATATGCGCGGCGCAGCAGGTGCCCGACCTGGTCGTGAAAGTCGTAGGAATCCTTGGAAGACGCCATGAAAGTGCAGGCCCGCGCCACGTGTAATGGAAAGACATGCAGTGTACACCCTCAATTCGACCCGACCGGCAGCCGGGTTGCTGCTTCGTTGCGGTGCATCAGGATTCGCCACACCCGGCACGCAGTGCGCCTGACGATTGCCCGGCGGCTGTGCCTTACCCACCTGGAAGGTCGCCGAAACGGCAAGCCATGCACGTTCGACCCTGCTGCCGCGCACGTGCTTGCGCACCTCGGTCGACTTTCGTGCACACACTTCACTTTTAAGCGCATACGCACGAATTTTGTGCATGTCACCTCATCTCTCCTCCCGCTTTCAACGTGCAGACGAATCCATCAAAATCCTCGTCAAACACGCGGTTTTTCTCACGAAAACATTTGCCGGCACGCGGCCGGAATCGTGCCTGTGCGATTCGGTATTTTCTAGTGTGTACGCTATTTAATTGCCGTGATATACAGACTCCAGTGCGCAGCGGAACGTCCGCTCGCGTCGATCGGCCACCCATTCATCCGTCACATTCGAACAGGGGCAATCCCATGTCTACCGCACACCCGAGCGCCGCCGTTTCCCCCGACGACGCGCCGCACGGCAATCTCTATCGCAAGGTCACGCTGCGCCTGATTACCCTCTTCTGCCTGTGCTACTTCGCGGCCTATCTCGACCGCATCAACATCGGGCTCGCGAAACTCCAGATGCTCGACGCGCTGAAGTTCAGCGATACGGTGTACGGGCTCGGCGCCGGCCTGTTCTTCGCCGGCTACATCCTGTTCGAAGTCCCGAGCAACCTGGTGCTGCAACGCGTCGGCGCAAAGCTTTGGATCGCGCGGATCATGATCACGTGGGGCCTGCTGTCGGGTGCGACGATGTTCGTGCATACGCCGATGCAGTTCTACATCGTGCGCTTCCTGCTCGGCGCGGCCGAGGCCGGCTTCCTGCCCGGCGTGCTGCTGTACCTGACGCAGTGGTATCCCGATGCGCGCCGCGCGCGGATCGTCGCACTGTTCATGGTCGGACTGCCGCTGTCGAGCATGATCGGCAGCCCGATCTCCGGCTGGATCATGCGCGCGTTCGACGGCACGCACGGGCTCGGCGGCTGGCAGTGGCTGTTCCTGCTCGAAGCGCTGCCGTCGGTGCTGCTCGGCTTCGCGGTGCTGCGCTGGCTGCCGAACAGCATCGAATCCGCGCCGTGGCTGAACGCCGACGAGAAGCACGCGTTGCGCGCGAACCTCGACGCCGATCCGTCCGGCAACAAGAGCCATGCGCTCGGCAAGGCGTTCTCGGATCCAAAGGTATGGGCGCTCGGCCTGATCGATCTGTGCGTGCTGCTCGGCCTCTACGCGGTGAGCTTCTGGCTGCCGACGATCCTGCGCGACACGGGCGTCAAGGACGCGTATCACATCGGCTGGCTGATGGTGATCCCGAATGCCGCGGCCGTGCTCGCCACGCTGTACTGCGGTGCCAGTTCCGACCGCGCGCGCGAACGCCGCTGGCATATCGTCGTACCGTTCATGGTGTCGGCCGTCGCGCTGGCGATCGCGGCATCGTCGTCGCACGGCACGTTCGGTACGGTGCTGCTGTTCTCGCTGATCAACGCGGGCGCGGCCGCCGCCATGCCGGTCGTCTGGGCCTTGCCTTCGACGTTCCTGAAGGGCTCGGCCGCCGCCGGCGGGATCGCGTTCGCGTGCTCGATCGCCAACCTCGGCGGGTTCGGCAGCACTTACTTCATCGGCTGGCTGCGCGACACGTTCCATTCGCAAAGCGCGGGGCTGTACGGTTTCGCCGCGTGCATGGTGGTCGGCTGCGCCCTCGCGCTCGCCTATCCGGCCCGGCTCGTGAACCGCTGACACAGCGCGTCGCCCGCGCGACGCCGTCATTTTTACAACCGCGCCGAGCGCGCGGGCCCGCCCCACGCCCCCGTCTCACCCCGCGCACGCCGCCCCGCCGGCGCGTGCGCGCCGCCCGTCCCCCGCTTTCCGCCTCCTCCCCGCCTCCTTTCCGCCGCCGTTCGCCGCGCAGGCACATCGCTTGCGCCATGCACGCGCCCGCCGATCCGGCGGACGGCATCCTTCCCTCAACCGGCGCTGCGCACCGCGCGACCCTTCGCGCGGCGATCCCGCATCGCAAGCAGGTTCCCTGAACGAGAGGACAACATGAAATCAATACGAACGGTGGTCGCCCTGTGCTCGGTCGTTTCCGTGCTCGCGGCGTGTGGCGGCGGCGGCAACGACGTCGGCACCGAGCTCGGCATCTCGAAGCCGCAGGCGCGCTTCATCAACGCGGTGCCGGCCGGGCCGAACCTCGACTACTACCTGAACGCGAAGCTCGACCAGGGCGGTATCGCGTACAAGGGTGTGACGCGTTATCACGACGTCGACTCGGGCACGCAGAACGCGAGCTATGACGTCTCCGGCACGACGACGACCATCGCCGCGCAATCGTTCAGCGCGGCAAACGGCCATCACTACACGACGATCGCGCTGCCGAGCACGACGTCGCTGATCTCCGTGATCGATGATCCGTACAACAAGGGCCTGCTGTCGGACAAGGCGCGCGTGCGCAGCTTCAACGCGTCACCGAATGCGCAGAACGTCGACATGTACATCGTCCCGCCCGGCACCGACATCACGACGCAAAGCCCGACGCTCGCGGGCGCGGCCTACCAGAACGCGGTGCCGGCAACGACGCAGGATTCGATCTACCTGAACGGCGGCAGCTACCAGGTGATCGTCACGACGGCCGGCAGCAAGACGCCGATCCTCAAGACCGCGCCGGTCACCATCAACAACAACGCCGACTGGCTGCTGCTGACGATCCCGTCGGGCGGGATCGGCGACGTGACGCCGAACGATATCCACGTGCTGGTTGCGCAGGGCAACGACGCCGATACGTCCGCGCAGGAACTCGGTCCGCAATAAGGACCGCCGATGATTGCGGCGGGCGGCGCGATCGTGCCGCCCGCCGCACCTTTCCCGTCCTGCCGTCAGTCGGTCCGCTCCAGGACGATCACATGCTCGGCGCGTGCACTGTCGCCGTGCTCGATGTCGACATCGCCGACATGGCGTACGCGCCAGCCCGGCCGCGTCGCGATCTGCGGCATGTTGCCGGACGGACGGCTCTCGATCCCGCCGAGCCCTTCGTCGGGCGTATCGACCGCTTCGTCGAGCGACGCGTTCGAATAAATCACGTTGTCGTGCCACTTCGACGCGCCCGCGGCGGCTTCCATGCCCTTGCCGTCGACGTCGACCGTGTTGTCGGTCATCGCCATGTTCGCGTTGTCGAGTGTCGGGATCCGGGCGGCCGCTCGCCGCACGGGGTCGTCGCTGTCGGGCGCCTGCGTGCCGCGCTCGATCGGCGGCAGGCCGGTCGGCATTTTCCCGGCAATCTTCTCGGGTGTCAGCGGACGCTGCGCGACCTGCGCCGCCTGGGTCGCCGCGTCGGGCATGTCGCCGGCCGCCGGCGTCTTCACCGGGCTCTTCTCGATCTGTTCCCGCTGCTTTTCCGGGGTAGGGTTCGATTCCGCGTTCTGCATTGCACCTCCTTGTCCGGCCGGCGCGTGCCGGCATCAGGGCTGCCGCCGCCGGTCCGGGAATCGCTACAACGGTCCTTGCAAAACTTTCATGTGCGCGGCCCGACACGCACGTCACCGGGCGCACGTGCCAGGACGGCACGGCACCTTTCCTGCGGACGGCGCACCCGCGCGCAGCCGGCGCGACGTCCGCCCCACGCGTCAGCCGCGCGTCAGCCGCCGCTCGCACCGCCCGGCGCGGAAGCCGCGCCCGGCATGCTCGCGCCGCTGCCGGCCGCCCCGCTGCTCGGCATACCCGACGGTGCGGTGGACGGTGCGGCCGACATGGCGCCCGGTGCGCTCGATTCCGAGCTTGCGCCGCCGTTGTCGCTCTTCTTCTGGCAGCCCGCGCCTGCCGCCAGACCCGCAATCAGGATGCCGGCGAAGACGGCTCGCGATACATGAAGAAATGAATATCGCTGCATGACACCTCCGCTGATGTCGATGTGGATGGAGCCCGCAGGCGCGCAATTCGCGTGCCACACCCGGCCACCGCGGCTGCCCGCTGCCATTCATTTTTCAAATGACGGCCAACCGAATATTTAATTTCCCATCGTCTTGCCGGCCTTCCATACTCGCGAACAAATCCGAGACATAACGTCCACGGCGGCCGGGCCGGCGCAGCGTTCCCACGTTGCCGGTCATGCGCCCCGCACATGGCAGGAGACAACGGCGTGCAACTGGAAGCCACCCACCGCCCGGGCATCGTGCTCGGCGCGGACGACGCATCGCATCGCACCGACTCGACCGCGCGCGACCCCGCGCTGAGCCCGCGGCTGCACAACCCCGACCTCGCGCCGACCAAGGCCGAGGGCCGGACATGGGGCCGCTACAGCATCTTCGCGCTGTGGACCAACGACGTGCACAACATCGCGAACTACTCGTTCGCGATCGGGCTGTTCGCGCTCGGCCTGTCGGGCTGGCAGATGCTCGCATCGCTCGCGATCGGCGCGGTGCTCGTCTACGCCTTCATGAACCTCACCGGCTACATGGGCCAGAAGACCGGCGTGCCGTTCCCGGTAATCAGCCGGATGAGCTTCGGCATCTACGGCGCACTGCTGCCCGCGATGATCCGCGCGGTGATCGCGATCGCATGGTTCGGGATCCAGACCTATCTCGCGTCGGTCGTGCTGCGCGTGCTGCTCACCGCGATCTGGCCGGGCCTCGCCGCATTCGACCAGAACGCGATCTTCGGGCTGTCGACGCTCGGCTGGGTCACGTTCATCGCGATCTGGCTCGTGCAGATCGGCATCCTCACGTACGGGATGGAAATGGTCCGCAAGTACGAGGGGCTCGCCGGCCCGGTCATCCTCGTCACGACGCTGTCGCTCGCCGCGTGGATGTTCAGCCGCACCGGTGGCCATCTCGCGATGTCGATCGGCAAGCCGCTAACCGGCTTCCGGATGTGGACGGAGATCTTCGCGGGCGGCTCGCTGTGGCTCGCGATCTACGGCACGCTGGTGCTCAACTTCTGCGATTTCGCCCGTTCGTCGCCGAGCGCGAAGACGGTGCGCGTCGGCAACTTCTGGGGCCTGCCGGTCAACATCCTCGTGTTCGCGACGATCAGCTTCGTGCTCGCCGGCGCGCAGTTCAAGCTGAACGGCCACATCATCCACAGCCCGACGGAAATCATCGCGACGGTGCCGAACAAGCTGTTCCTCGTGCTCGGCTGCCTCGCCTTCCTGATCGTAACGGTCGCGGTGAACATCATGGCGAACTTCGTCGCGCCGGCCTTCGTGCTGACGAGCCTCGCGCCGCACCGCCTGTCGTTCCGCCGCGCGGGCCTGATCAGCGCGACGGTCGCGGTGCTGATCCTGCCGTGGAACCTGTACAACAGCCCGATCGTGATCGTCTACTTCCTGTCCGGCCTCGGCGCGCTGCTCGGCCCGCTGTACGGGATCATCACGGTCGACTACTGGCTCGTGCGCAAGCAGCGCGTGAACGTGCCCGACCTCTATACCGAAGCGCCGACCGGCGCCTACTTCTACACGCGCGGCGTGAACCGCAAGGCGCTCGCGGCGCTCGTGCCGTCCGCGCTGATCTCGATCACGCTCGCCGTCGTGCCGGCCTTCAGCGCGATGACGCCGTTCTCGTGGCTGCTCGGCGCGGCCATCGCGGGCAGCGTGTACTGGCTGCTGGCCGATCGCAACCGGCACTACGAGGAGCGTTCGGGCGAACCCATCGCGGTCGCCTGCGCCCAACACTGAAACACCTGCATACGGAGTCGCAATGAGGATCCTGGTAGTCAACGTCAACACGACCGAGTCGATCACCGACGCGATCGCCGCGCAGGCGCAGGCCGCCGCGTCGCCGCGCACGGAGATCGTCGGGCTGACGCCGCGCTTCGGCGCGGAGTCGATCGAAGGCAACTTCGAGAGCTACCTTGCGGCGATCGCCGTGATGGATCGCGTGCTGCACTACGACGAGCCGTACGACGCGGTGATCCAGGCCGGCTACGGCGAACACGGCCGCGAAGGCCTGCAGGAACTGCTGACGGTGCCCGTCGTCGACATCACCGAAGCGGCCGCCAGCGTCGCGATGCTGCTCGGCCATCGCTACTCGGTCGTCACGACGCTCGACCGCACGGTGCCGCTGATCGAGGATCGCCTGAAACTCGCCGGGCTCGACGCGCGCTGCGCGTCGGTGCGCGCAAGCGGCCTCGCGGTGCTCGAACTCGAGGAGAACCCGGCGCGCGCGATCGAGTCGATCGTCGGCCAGGCGCAGCGCGCGGTGAAGGACGATCACGCGGAAGTGATCTGCCTCGGCTGCGGCGGGATGGCCGGCCTCGACCGGCAGATCGAGGAATGCACGGGCGTGCCGGTCGTCGACGGCGTCTCGGCCGCGGTCGCGCTCGCCGAGTCGCTGGTGCGCCTGAAGCTGAAGACGTCGAAAGTCCGCACGTACGCGCCGCCGCGCCCGAAGCGGATCGTCGGCTGGCCGGGCACCTTCGCACAATGACGCAGCGCCGGCCCGCTGCTGCGTCGCACGCGCGCATCGGGTCGCCGGGAGGCACATCGGCATGCGGGACCCACTAGACCCGAACACCCTGCCCCGCGGCACGTCCGACGCAACGGACGCGCTCGACGTGCTCGATGCGCGGCTGATGCGCATCCTGCTCGTGCTGCTGACCGAGCGCACCGTGTCGCGTGCGGCCGTGCGTCTGAACATGTCGCAGCCGGCCACCAGCGCGGCGCTCAAGCGGCTGCGCACGCTGCTCGGTGATCCGCTGCTGGTGCGCAGCCGCTACGGGATGGTGCCGACCGAGTTCGGCGCGCGGCTGATCGAACCGCTGCGCAACGCGCTGCGCGTGATCGACTTCATCCGCATCCAGCAGCCGAGGTTCGACGCGCGTACGTCGGTGCGCACCTACCGGATCGGCTGCCCCGACTACCTGAACGTGCTGTTCGTGCCGAAGCTCGTCGCGCTGTTCCGCGAACGCGCGCCGGACGCGCAACTCGTGTTCCATCCGCTCGGCGACGGCTTCGACGACGAACGCGCCCTGGCCGACGGCGAACTCGACGTCGTGATCGACAATCGCCCGGCGCGCTCGTCGCGGTTCCGGCAGGACGACCTGTTCGACGATCGCGTCGTGTGCCTGATGCGCGCGACCCATCCGCTCGCGCGGCACGGCACAATGACGGCGGCCGAGTTTGCCGAAGCGCCGCAGCTGTGCCCGACACCGTCATGGCTCGAAGCGTCCGGCGCGATCGACAGGCAACTCGAACGCGTGGGCCTGCAGCGGCGGATCGTCGTCACGCTGCCGCACTTCGAACTCGCCGCGCACGCGCTCGTGCGCACCGACATGCTGCTGACCACCACGTACCGGCTCGCGCGGCACTATGCGAAGCTGCTGCCGCTCGCCGCCGTCGCGCTGCCGGCCGAACCGCCGGACATCGTGTACCGGATGACCTGGAACGAATCGGGGGCATGCGCCGAGGGCGTGCGCTGGCTGCGCGGGCTGATCGCGGAAGCGACGCGTGCGTGGCTCGATGCGGAGGCCAGGCTGCCGGCGGTTGCGGCGGTGGCAGTGACGGCGGTGGCGGCCGGCGCAGTCGCGGACGCGGACGCGCGGAACAGTACGCCAGCCGAGGCCGATACGCCCGAGCCCACACGACGCACGCGCCGCAGGCAGTCAACGCATTGCCATGCGGCGCATCCGCGGCGTGTCGCCCATGCGGCACGCATCCACCGCCTCGCGACGAAGTCGCATTGACCGGCGCGATCGACAGGCGCGACAACGGGCCGATCCGGCGATGCGTCGATACGCCGATACGTCGATACGTCGATACGTCGATACGTCGATACGTCGATACGCAGCTCAGGCTACGTTGACAAGCACCACGGCAAAACAACCGATCGCGTGCCGCCCGGTGCATCACGCGCCGTCGCGCATCGGTTGCGCAAGCAACTTGCAGGCAACGACGGCGGCGACCAGCGCAAGCACGCCGCTCACCGTCAGCGCATCGGCGAACCCGCTCGCGAACGCAACGGGCGCCGCCTGCGCGAGCGCACCGGCGGCAGACGGCGGCACACGCTCGAGCGCACGCGCCAGGTCGCCGGCCAGCAGGCTCGACATGAACTGCGCATCGGCGAATGCGCGCAGGCCCGGCGCGGCGGACAGCAACCGGTCGAGCCGCGCATGCGTGCTTGCCGCCAGCACCGCGCCGAGCACGCCGACGGCCGTCACGATCGCCGAGAAGCGCGTCGTCGTGCTGATGCCCGATGCCATGCCGGTGCGGTTCGGCGGCACGCACGCCATGATCGCCTTCTGCGTGTCGCCGTTCATGATGCCCGCGCCGCAGCCCGTCACGAACATGCCGAGCGCGACGAGCCGGTAGTCGCCGCTGGCCGTCAGCGCCGCGGTCGCGAGGTTGCCCGCGCCGATCAGCGCGAGCCCGCCCGCCAGCACGCCGCCGGACGACACGCGC
>NZ_VWWH01000115.1:0-18325 GCF_011753045.1 Burkholderia sp. Ap-955 | reverse complement strand
CGCCGCCGCGCCAAGCGCATAGCGGTGCGCGAGCGCACGGCCGGCCGCGCCCGGCGACGCATCGGCGCCCGGCAACCGGCCCGCGGCATCGCGCAGCGGAAACAGGAACAGCGCGAGACAGCCGACAGCCGCGCCGGTCGGCACGTCGATCGCGTGATGCTGGTAGGTGGTCAGCACCGACACGCCGATCGCCGCGAACCACAGGTGCAGCACGACGCGCGCGAGCGTGCCGCGCACGTGCTTCGCATAGACGGCCCACAGCACGACGAGCAGCCCGATGTGCAGCGACGGCGCCTGGTTGAACGGCTTGTCGAAGCCCATCAGCAGCGTGAACAGCGCACCGGCCACGCCGCCCGCATCGGGCCGCTCGAAGCCGAAGCGCAACGGCCACGCGATGAAGCACGCGACCGAGATCAGCTGCACGGTCAGCAGCCGCTTCACGTGATCGAGCAGGTCGGCGCGGCGCGTCCAGAAGAAGAACGACAGCGCATACAGCAGGTCGATCGACCAGTACGGCACGATCGTCCACGGCACGAACGGGATCGCGTGCTCCCAGCCGAACGCAAAGGTCGGCACCGCCGCGCGACGCGCGGCGAGCCAGTTCGCGAAACCGTAGGTCGAGAAGAACACGGCGCCCATCACCGCGAGCCAGCCGAAGCGCAGCGCGAACGACGCGTCGCGCGCGCCGGCGCCGGCCGCCGCCGGTTCGGCGAGGTCGCTCGCGCCGCCGCCGAGCGCGCTCATGACGCGTCGACCCGCTGCGCGAGGCTGACCGTGAAGATGCCCATTTCGTCGATCCGCTGGTCGAGCTTGCGGAAGCCCGCGCGCGCGACGAGCTCGTCCATCTCGGCCTGCGAGCGGCGGCGCATCACCCAGGTCGCTTCGCCGCGGTGGTTGTTCAGCGCACGCGCGATGAATTCGAGCTGCGGATGCCACGGCTGCCCCGTATAGACGAGATAGCCGCCCGGCGGCACGGCCTGCGCGAGCCCGCGCAGCGAGCGCTCGATCAGCGCGTTCTCGCCGAACAGTTCGTAGAGGCCCGACACGATCGCGAGCGTCGGACGCGGCTCGAGCGTCGCGAGCGACGCCTCGTCGAACGCGTCGCCGCGCTCGAAGCGCGCGATCGGCTCGAGGCCGCGCTGCGCGATCAGCACGCGCCCGGCCTCGACGTTCGGCGGGCTGTAGTCGCGCAGCGTGATGTCGTCGGGCGCCGCGCCGTCGCGCTCCGCGGCCGACGCGATCGCGTCGAGCACGTAGCGCCCGTGCCCGGCCGCGATGTCGACGATCCGCACCGGTGAGCCTTGGCCGCGCAGGCGGCCGATCGCCGCGCCGATCAGCTCCTGCAGATGCACCTTGCGCTGGCGGATGCCGACCCAGCCCGGCGAATCGAGATAGGTGCGGTCGATCAACGCGCCGACGCCGAGCCGCCCTTGCGCGCGGTTGCGGTACACGTAGTCGAGTGTCGAGCCCGAATCGAAGCCGAGCCGCAGCCCGAGCGCGATGCCGTCCGACAGCGCGCCGCCGGCCTTCAGGCCGGCACGCGTGAGCGCCCAGTACGCCCGCGCGAACGCATTCGCGGGCGGCTGCCCGAGCGCCGCGTATTCGTCGTGGAACGCGCCGCGCCGGTCCGCGTCGGCGAGCGACACGCGCGGGCTCGGCGCATCGAATTCGCGCAGCACGAACGCACGCAGCGGGGCGAGCGCCTGCGCGCGGTCGCGTTCGCCGAGCGTGTCGTGATAGAAGCCCGGCAGCACGATGCGCTCCTTGCGCGCGGCGCCGAGGCGTTCGAAGAAGCGGTCCTGCGGGCCGCGATGCACGACCCAGTCGGCGCCCGAGATCAGCAGCTGCGTCGGCACGGTGATCGCGGCCGCGTCGGCGACGATCCGCTGCGCGGTGTCGTGCAGGTCGAGCAGCATGTTGACCGCGATCGGCCGCGTGATCAGCGGATCGGACGCATAGCTCGCGATCCGCTCGGGATCGTGCGTGAGGAATTTCGGCTTCACGTAGCTGTTCACGTAGAACAGCCCGCGCAGCTTGTGCATCAGCCGCAGGCCCGGCCGCGCGAACGGCACGTAGAGCTTGATGTGGAACGCCGGCGATGCGACGACGAGCGCGCGGATCGGCGGCGCATAATCGTGCGCCCAGGTGGCCGCGAGCACCGCGCCGACGCTCTGGCCGACCACCGCCATGTCCTCGATCGCGATGCCGTGCGTGTCGCGGATATGCTCGACGAAGGTCTGCAGGTCGCGCACCGATGCGGCCGCGCTCGGGCTGTAGCCGCGCGCGCCGGGCGAGCGGCCGTGGCCGCGCGCATCCCACGCGAAAAATGCGAAATCGGGCAGGTCGAGCTCGTCGACCAGATGCGCGACGCGCGCCGAGTGTTCGTGGCCGCGGTGCAGCAACACGATGGCGCCGCGGCAGCGCGAGCCCGTGGCGGGCCAATGACGATAGAACAGCGTTTCGCCGTCGTGCGTGATGAAGTCGGCCTCGCGGGCCATGCGTGCGCTCATGCGTTTCTCTCTCGTTTCGTTATTCGAATCTTGGTGCGCCGCCCTCCGGCGCCCGATACCGCAACTGCGCTGACTACTGTTTCAACCGCCCTTTTCCGCGATGCCGGCCTGCACGCGCCGCACCACGGTCACAATCGACAGCACGATCAGCAGCCGCCACAGCCATGCTGCAACGCCGCCGACCGGAAACCCGAGCCCGATCCACAGCGCGAACGCGCCTAGGGCGAGCGCGCGGTCGCTCTTGCCGAACGGGCCGTCGTAGCGGCGGCTCACGCCGACCAGCGGGCCGATCAGCCCCGCGCATTCGACGATCACCGCCGTCAGCGCGAACAGCCAGACGTCTGCCGGAGCGAACGCGGGAATCGCGAGAAACGGCAGCACCAGCGCGACATCGGACACGACGTCGCCGAGTTCGTTCAGGTAGGCGCCGAGCGTACTCTTCTGGCCGTGCTCGCGCGCGAGCATCCCGTCGATCGCGTTGAGCGCCATCCGCGCGAACAGCCACAGCGGGATCAGCAGGAACAGCGCACGGGCGAACACGCCGAGCCCGGCGAGCGCGCCGACGACGATCGAGCCGCCGGCCGCGAACAGCGTGACCTGGTTGGCCGTCACGCCGCGCTCGGCGAGCGAGTTCGCGAACGGGCGCAGCGTGTTCTGGAATTTGGGTTTGAGTGCGTAGAGGCTCATCGTTTCGTATTCGTATTATTCGCGCGGCACAGTCGGATACGTTTCCCGCCGCCATGCCCCGGGCGGCGAAACGGCCTTGGACGGCCTTCCATGGACGGCCCTAATCGTCGCCGAGCGGCCCCGATGCGTCAAGCACGCGCCCGGCCCGCACGCGCAGCGCCAATCTGGCGTTTTTGACGGAAACTCGCGATAATCCGCTGGCCCGATCGCAGCGAGATCCATTCGAACTGCAAACGGGCACTCGTGCAACAGCCGACTATCACGCCGCCGATCGGCGCATTCGCCGCGACGCAAGCGCGTGTGACGGCGACTCGTCCGATTATCGCGGACCTGCGACAGGCAGCCACGAATTTGAAAAAATTTAAACAAGGGCCGTCCGGCGCGCATCCTGCCGCGCCGGCATTCCGGGGTCCCGCCCGCCGCTCACGCGCAGCGGGCCATGCAGGCACGCAGGAGGCGCAGCGCCGATGAACATCCTCAACGTCTGGCAGCGCGATTTCCTGCTGTCCATCGTGCGGCTCGTCGCCGGCGCGTATCCGGTCTGGCATCAGGCGCCGCCGTCCCCGACGCAGAAGATCTACTTCTCGAACCACACGAGCCACATCGACACGCTCGCGATCCTCGCCGCGCTGCCGCGCAACGTGCGCGCGGTCGTGCGGCCGGTCGCCGCGCGCGACTACTGGGACAGCAGCGACATGAAGCGCCACATCGCGCAGAAGCTGCTGAACGTCGTGCTGATCGATCGCCACCGCGAATCCGGCGGCGACCCGCTCGACCCCGTGCGCGACGCGCTCAAGCAGGGCCATTCGATCATCATCTTCCCGGAAGGCACGCGCGGCGCCGAGATCCTGCCGCAGCCGTTCAAGAGCGGGCTGTTCCACCTCGCGACCGAGTTTCCGGACGTCGCGCTCGCGCCCGTCTATCTCGAGAACCTGCAGCGGATCATGCCGAAGGGCGCGATCTGGCCGGTGCCGCTGATCTGCAAGGTGCACTTCGGCGCGAACGATGCGCTCGGCGCGCAGGAAGATAAGCCGACGTTCCTCGCCCGCATGCGCGACGCGGTCGTCGCGCTCGCGCCGCCGCAGCGGCCGGCCGGCTGAACGCGGCGCCCTCTTCTCCCCTTTCCGGATATCAACCATGCGAACCATTTTCTGGGAACTGGTCGCGGGCGTCACGGGCGTGCTCGTCGTCGCGACCGTGATCGGCGCGATCCTCGGCGCACGCAGCGGCGGCACGAGCGCGACCATCGTCAACCTGAACCAGCGCATCCGCGCGTGGTGGGCGATGATCGCGATCATGGCCATCGCGATCGGCCTCGGCAACAACATCACCTATCTGGTGTTCGCGGTGCTGTCCTACCTGACGCTGCGCGAATTCATCACGCTCACCCCCACCACGCCGAGCGACCATACGACGCTGTTCATCGCGTTCTTCGTCGCGATTCCCGTGCAATACCTGCTGCTCGGGATCAACTGGTACGGGATGTATTCGATCTTCGTGCCCGTGCACCTGTTCTTCGCGATGTCGCTCGTGTCGGCGCTCACGCAGGACACGCGCGAATTCCTGAGCCGCAACGCGAAGATCAACTGGGCGCTGATGGTCTGCGTGTACGGGCTGAGCCATGCGCCGGCCGTGCTGATCCTCGACATTCCGCACTACGTGGGGCAGAACGCGCTGCTGCTGTTCTTCTTCCTGTTCGTCGTGCAGATCAGCGACGTGCTGCAGTACGTGGTCGGCAAGCTGTTCGGCAAGCGCAAGATCGCGCCGCAGCTGTCGCCGTCGAAGACGATCGAAGGTTTCATCGGCGGCGGTCTGCTGGCCACGCTGTGCGGCGCCTCGCTGTATCGCGTGACGCCGTTCAGCTTCGGATCGGCGTTCGGCATCTCGCTGGCGATCGTGATCGCGGGCTTCGTCGGCGGCCTCGTGCTGTCGGCCGTCAAGCGCTCGCTCGGCACCAAGGACTGGGGCTCGATGATCGCGGGCCACGGCGGGATGCTCGATCGCGTCGACTCGATCTGCTTCGCCGCGCCGGTGTTCTTCCACCTCGTGCGGTATCTGTACGTGTGATGCGCGGGCGGCGCAACGCCGCCCGTTCCTGCGCGCGAAGGATCAGTACCCTTCGCGCAATGCCTTCGGCACGACGTAGCGGCCACGCGCCGCGTCGAATGTCACCGTATGGCGCGCGCGGATCGTCTTGTCACCGCGCGTGCCCGTTTCCGTGACCGTCAACGGATAGACGTCGCCGGTGCCGGTCAGGTCCGGCGCGATCTCGAAGCGACGTTCCTCGCAGCGCGCCCGGGCGTTCGCACATTCGGTCGACTCCGCGTTGTCGAGCGCCTCGTCGATGCGCGCCGCCGCCAGCACCAGTGCATTGCCGACCGGCAGCCAGATCGCGCGGAAGCGTTGCGAATAGCCTTGCCGCGTGTCGCTTTCGCCGATGACGAACCCGAACAGGTGCGGCCCGAGCCGCTCGATGCGCACCGTGCCGGGCTCGCCGCGCCCACCCGACGCGATCTCCGTTTTCTTCATGACCGGCTCGAGCGTCCGGCCGCCCGCCGCCGGTTTCAGCACATACAGGTCGATCGTGCCGGTCGTCGCGTCCGAATCCATGCCCGGCATCCCGTTCTGCACGGCCGCCTCGGTCTCGCCGCACACCGCGAGCAGCGTGCGCGGGCCATCCCCGGTCGCGACGCGCAGCGAGCCGCATGGCGTATAAATCAGATCGTCCCCGTCCGCCTGCCAGCCCTTGCGGTCCGCGCGCCACTTGCCGTAAGTGTCGTGGATGAAGGTCTTCAGCAGCGGGTCGGGCTGGACCGGCTCGGCCGCATAAACGGGCGACAACGCGGAAAGTGCGGTGAGTACCGCGAGCGCGCCAAGCGCGGCGAGCGAAGCCGCAAGCGGCTTCAGACGTGTGTTCCGGTGCGGGACAGTCATGACGTGGTTCGTTCTGCTCGAAAAGAGGGGTGGCGAATGATGGTGGACCGACACGTTCACGGTTGCCGTGGCGCGATGCCGGTGCCGTCCGGCTTCAGCCGCGCGGTTGGCACCCACCCTTCGGCGATGCCGCGCGTGCGCGGATTCAGGTAGACGACCGACGTGAAACGGCCATAGTCGGCACGCGCATCGACGTGGTCGTGCTCGACGATGAACAGCCCGTCGAACCGGCACGCGTCGTCCGGCGCCGAATAGAACGGCAGGCGCCCCTTGCCGGTGACGACACGCCCGGCATCGCTGCCCATCACGTCATCGCCCTGCGCCTGCGCGCGGCGGTTCAGCGCATCGCAATCGACGGCGTTACGCACGGGCGCGGCCGGTGCGGTCGGTGTGGCCGGTGTGGCCGGTGTGGCCGGCGCAACGCACGTCGACACGAATCGCGACAACGCACGCCGGTCGATCTTCAGGACTTCCGGCCGGTCGGGATCGCGCGTGACGTCGAGCGCACGCATCGCCTGCGTATCGAGTGTGACCCAGCCGATCGTCGCCTCGCGATTCGGCGTGCCCGAGTGATCCGGCATCGTGAACAGCCTGACGCGGTAGACGTTGCCGTCACGCTCGTCCACGTCGGCATGGATGTCGCGCCGGTTCATCTCGGTCTGCCGTAGCGCCGGTACGATCAACCGGGTCAGTTGATCATTGCACGACGCCGGCGGCGTGGCGGCGGCCGTCGGCCAGGCCATCGCGCCCAGGCATGCCATCGCGGCAGGCGCGGCGACGGCCGCGGCGAACCGGCGGCGGCGGATGGCCTCGCCATTCGCGCCGGCCGGCGTTACGATCTCGTTCTTCACCCAGGCTCCGTTCGATGCGCGCGGGAATCGGCCCGCGAGCCCGTAGCGTACACGCACGGCGCGGCACCGCAAGCGCGCATCGCACCTGCCCGACATGGACCCACGCATGAACCTCACGTTGCAGGACGTCGCATGGCACCGCTCGGTCGGACGGCTCATCGAGTCGCTCGACCAGCCGGGTTTCTGGCTGGCGCTGATCCGGCTGATCGAGGAATACGTCGCGGTCGACAGCTGGGTCGCGCTGACGTTCGGCGACGGCCGCCCGCAGGTGTTCGCCGAATGCCCGTACGAAGGCGGCGGCCCCGACCCGCTGTTCCGCGACTACGTGCAGGGCCTGTACCAGCTCGACCCGTTCTACATCGCGAACCGCGACGCGCCGAAGAGCGGCCTGTTCCGGCTGTCCGACGTCGCGCCCGAATGCTTCCGCGATACCGAGTACTACACGCTCTATTTCACGCACAACGTCGTCGAGGACGAGGTGCAGTTCAACGTCGTGCTCGACGATGCACGCACGCTGTGCCTGTCGCTCGGCAGCAAGCGGCGCTTCAGCCCCGAGCAGGTGGCGCTGCTCGACCTGATCCGGCCGTGGGTGGCCGGGCTGATGCGGCAGCGGCTCGCGTTCGAGCCGGCCGCCATCGAAGCCGCGGTGCCGTCGCGGGCCGGCACCCGTGCGCAGGACGGCTTCGAGCGCGCAATGGCGCGGCTCGGCACGCCGCTCACCGCGCGCGAACTCGACGTGATCCGGCTGATCCTGAGCGGCCGCTCGAACAAGGAAGTCGCGAACAAGCTGTCGATATCCGCCGAAACGGTCAAGGTCCATCGCCGCAACATCTACGGGAAGCTCGCCATCAACTCGCAATCGGAGCTGTTCTCGCTGTTCCTGAACGCGCAAACCGGCACCTGACGCGCATCGCGGGTCGCACGTGTCGATGCTCGCCGGCACCGGCGGCGTCACAGATCAATACCCCCGAAGGGTTAACGCGCCGGCGGGATGGGAAATCCGCCGCTTCGGCGCATACTGGGGCCTCCTTACCCACCCTTCCGGCGCCATCGGCGACGGGCCCCTGCTTACCGACATCGCCATGAAACTGAAGCTCGATATCGTCCAGCTCGCCGGTCGCGACGGCGACACGCACTACAACCTGCAGCGCACGCTCGAAGCGATCGCCACCTGCGCACCGGGCACCGACATCGTGATGTTTCCGGAAGCGCAGCTCACCGGCTTCCTCGATCCGTCGAATCTTGCGGAATGCGCCGAGCCGCTCGACGGCCCGAGCGTCGGCGCGGTCATGGCAGCCGCACGCGCACGCGATGTGGCGGTCGTGGTCGGGCTGATCGAGAACGACGGCGGCCGCTTCTACAACACGACCGTGTTCGTCACGCCGGACGGCATCGCGCTGCGCTATCGCAAGACGCATCTGTGGGTGAGCGAGCATGGTGTCGTGCTGCCCGGCGACCGTTTCGCGACGATCGAATGGCGCGGCGTACGGATCGGCCTGCTGATCTGCTACGACAACGAATTCCCCGAAACGGGCCGCGCGCTCGCCGCGCTCGGCGCCGAGCTGATCCTCATCACCGACGGCAACATGGAGCCGTACCGCCCCGTCCACCGCACGTCGGCCACGGCGCGGGCGATGGAGAACCAGGTGTTCGCGGTGGTCGCCAACCGCGTCGGCGACAGTTCACACGACGTCGTGTTCGCGGGCGGCAGCCTCGCGGTCGATCCGTTCGGTAACATGATCTTCGAAGCCGGCAATACCGAATCGCGTCACGCGGTCGAACTCGATTTCGACCAGCTCGCCGCGTCGCGCGCGGTCTACGACTATCGCCGCGATCAGCGCCTGCACATCGCCGGCGAACGCATCGAGCACGCCAACGGCCTGCGCGAACTGCTGATTCCGTAAGCGCCGGCCCGCCTCCGGCGGCGACATCCGTCACACCGGAGCGGGCACCTCGATCGCCAGCAGCGCCGAACTGACGGACTTGCCGTGCGCGTCGAGCGCGAGCGAGCGCGTGACGCCGCCACCGAGCGCATCGCGCAGCACGAAATTGAATGCGCCGAGCGCCGGCAATTCGTAACGCACGACGTCGCCGTGCACGATACCCGCAAGCCACGCCTTCACCGCCTTGGCCTCCAGATGCGTGCGCAGATGATCGTAATGACGCGGATCGTGGCAGATGACCGACACGTTCAGCGTATTGCCCTTGTCGCCGGTGCGCGCATGCGCGAGTTCACGCAGTTGCATCATGCCTCCACGAATGAAAACGACGGCGTCACGGCCGCGCGCGGCAGCAGTACCGACTGCACCGCGATGACCTCGCGCGTCGACTTGAACGCGCCGCCGCCGCCGGCCGGCCCGTTCGTATAGAGCGTCTCGACTTCGTTGCCGATGCGCGCGGCTTCGGCTGCGCTCGCCGCACGGCCAGCCACCCGCACCCGCACCTCGGCCGGCTCGCCGCGCACGGCAGGCGTCGCGTCGCCATACAGCGAATCGACACCGATCAGGTCAAAGCGCAACTCGGTCGCGGCGACGCCGGTCATTGCCAACCGCTCGCGAACGATCTCGAGCGCGAGACGCGCGCGTTCGAGCGCACCCGGGCCGCCGTACGAAATCTGGCCTTCGCCGATCCAGCCGTCGACGTAAGCCACCGATACCTTCAGTGTGTCGGGCCGCGCGGCGCCGCGCCCGCCCGTCACGCGCACGCGATCGGTCGCCTCCTCGGCGACGGTGACCTGCGTGAAATCCGCGACGACATCGGGCTGCAGATACCGCGCCGGATCGTGAATCTCGTAGAGCAGCTGTTCCTTGCAGGTCGCCGCGCTCACGCGGCCGCCTGCGTGCGGCACCTTGGTGATCACGACCGTGCCGTCGGCCGCGACTTCGCCGATCGGAAACCCGAGGCGCGCGAGGTTCGGCACGTCCTTGTAGCCGGGATCGGCGAAATAGCCGCCCGTCACCTGCCCTGCGCATTCGAGCAGGTGGCCGACGACCGTCGCGGCGCCAAGCGTGTCCCAGTCATCCATCCGCCAGCCGAACGCGTGAATCAGCGGCGCCGCGAACAGCGACGGATCGGCGACGCGCCCGGTCAGCACGACGTCCGCGCCGGCCGCGAGCGCATCGACGATCGGCGCGGCGCCGAGGTACGCGTTCGCGGACACGATGCGGTCGCGATACGCGGCGACGTCGTCGCCCGATTCCTCGAAGCGGAATGCGCCGCGCAGCACCACGTCGAGCACGTCGTCGCCTTCGACCGCCGCGACCTTCAGCTTCGCGAAACCCAACGATTGGGCGATCTGCGCGGTGCGCCGTGCAGCCGCACGCGGATTCGCCGCGCCCATGTTCGACACGATGCGCACGCCCTTCGGCACGGCGACCGGCAGCACCGCGCGCATCCGCGCGTCGAGCAGCGGGTCGTAGCCGAGTGCCGGGTCCTTGCGCCGCGCCTGCTGCGCGATCGCGATCGTGCGCTCGGCCAGGCATTCGAAGACGAGATAGTCGAGCTGCCCGCGTTCGGCCAGTTCGACCGCGGGCTCGATCCGGTCGCCCGAGTAGCCGGCGCCCGCGCCGATGCGCACACGCCGTTCAGGTTGCTTTGCTGTCATGTCCGTACCGTCGTCCGGCGGAGGTCACCGCCGGGAAAGATCAAAAGATGCCCAGCACGACGCACGCGATCGTCATCACGATCGAGGCGCCGAACAGCAGCGGGAACGTGAATTTCTGGTGCTCGGCCAGCTCAATGCCGCACAGGCCGACGACGAGGAAGGTCGCGGGCGTCAGCGGGCTGACCGGGAACCCCGTCGTCATCTGCCCGAGCAGGGCAGCCTGCCCGACCTGCACCGCCGGCACGCCGAGCTGGCCGGCCACCTCCGCGATCACGGGCAGCACGCCGAAGTAGAACGAATCGGGATCGAACAGCATGCTGAGCGGCATCGACGCGAGGCCGAGCACCACCGGAATGTGGCCGGCCATCGACGGCGGCACGAAGCCGACCGCCGCCTGCGCCATCGCCTTCAGCATCCCGCTGCCCTGCATGATCCCCGTGAACACGCCGGCCGCGAGCAGGATGCCGGCCATCATCAGCGCGGCGCGCGCATGCGCGTCGATGCGCTTGCGTTGCATGTCGACGTCCGGGTAGTTCACCATCAGCGCGATGCACAGCCCGACCATGAACATGATCGCGGGCGGGATCTTCTCGCCCATCACGACCATCGTGCCGAGCACGACGAGCGTCAGCACGAGGTTGAACCAGAACAGGTGCGGCCGGCGCAGCGCCTGCTCGTCGGGCGTCAGCTCGCGCTTCGGCAGCGGGATCGACGCATCGTCGCGCGACAGGCCGAGCCGCTTCTCCTCGCGCCGCCCGAGCCAGTAAGCGACGCCGAACACGAACACGAGCCCGATCGCCTGCACCGGGATCAGCGGATTGAACAGCGCCGACACCGGCAGGTGCAGCGACGCCGACGCGCGGATCATCGGCCCCGTCCACGGCAGGAAGTTGATGCCCGCGGCCATCGACACCGCGGCGGCCAGCACGCGCCGGTCCATCTTCAGCCGGTCGTACAGCGGCAGCACGGCCGGAATCGTCACAAGGAAGCAGACGGCGCCCGAGCCGTCGAGGTGGATCAGCAGCGCGAGCAGCGTGGTACCCATCACGATGCGCGTCGGCCGCGTGCCGACCGCGCGCAGGATGCGGTCGATGATCGGGTCGAGCGTGCCGGCGTCGGTGATCGTCCCGAAATAGAGGATCGCGAACACGAACATCCCGACGACGGGCGCGAGCCCCTTCAGCCCGTCGATGACGAACTTGCTGGTGTGCAGCCCGAAGCCGCCGATCAGCGACGCGGCGATCGGCACGATGATCAGCGCGACGAGCGGCGACATCCGCTTCGACAGAATCGCGGCCAGCAGCACGACGATCGTGCCAAGCCCGAGTAACGGCAGCATCCGTGTCTCCTACCTTGTCTTTTGTTGGAGACGAGCGTAAGGTCGGCGCAGCGATAGCGCAATTGAAATGATTTGATCGCAGCAATCACGAACTGTTATGGATCTGAATCTTCGCGACATTCGCGCGTTCGTCACCGTCGCGCAGGCCGGCAATTTCACGCGCGCGGCCGCGCGCCTGCACCTGTCGCAGCCGGCGCTGACCGTGCAGATCCGCCGGCTCGAGGAGATCGTCGGCGCGCGCCTCTTTGACCGCAACAGCCGCAGCGTCGCGCTCACGCAGACCGGGCGCGAGCTGCTGCCGCTGCTGCAACGCTCGCTCGACGACATGGAACGCGTGCTGCGCGACGCGCGCGCGCTCGGCGAAGGCACGAGCGGCACGGTGCGGCTCGCGTGCCTGCCGACCTTCGCGTCCAGCGTGCTGCCCGAGCTGATCCAGTCGTTCCGGCGCGACGTGCCGCGCGCGGGCTTCGAGATCCGCGACGGCGTCGCGAGCCTCGTCACCGCACTCGTGCGCAACGAGGAAGCCGATCTCGGATTGACGGGCGGCGATACCTTCGATGCGTCGCTGGAGGTGCTGTATGTGGGCGCCGACCGGCTCGTCGCCGTGTGCCCGAAGGATCATCCGCTCGCGCGCAAACGCCGCGTGACCACCGCCGACGTCGCAGCCGTGCCGCTCGTGCTCACCGCACGAGGCACGAGCGTGCGCAGCGTCGTCGATGCCGCGCTGGACGCGGCCGGCTGCACGCCCGACATCGCGTGCGAACCGACCTACATGATGACGGCCGTCGCGATGGTGCGCGGCGGGCTCGGCGTGACGATCCTGCCGGCAACCGCGCGCGAGGTGCGTGCCGAGCCCGAGCTGGTCGCGAAACCGATCGACGACCCCGCGTTCGTGCGGCCGATCGCGCTCGTCACGAAGCGCGGCCGCACGCTGCCGCGCGTCACGCAGGCGTTCGCCGAAACCATGCTGATGGAATTGAACAAGCGCGCGTGAACCGCGCGCCCGGATCGGCGGAGCCGGTCGCCCGCCCGACGCTTACTTCGCGTCCGGATCGACGTGCAGCGATTCGCCGATCGCATAGAAATTACCGCCCGCGATGTAGTGCAGGCTGCGCAGCGCCGGATCGGCCGATTCGAAATACCAGTGGCCGTCGCGAAACACGCGCGTGTCGGACCACGCCGCCACCACCTCGCCGATGAACAGGTCGTAGGTCTGCTGGTTGTGCGGCTCCGGAATCAGCCTGCACGCGAGCCAGCCGGAACAGCCGGCGACGAACGGCAGGTCGTGGCCTTCGACGTCGAACAGCGTGACGCCCGCTTCGCTCAGCTTTTCGGGCCGCTCCGCGAGACTGTGGCTGCCGACCGCATGCGTGAGCCGAAGCTGCGCGGCCGTCGGCACCTGGATCACGAACGTGCCGCTGCGCTCGACGAGTTCACGCGTCTTCGCGGATTTGTCGAGCACGACCGTCAGCTTCGGCGGCAGGAAGTCCAGCGCGCACGCCCAGGCGGCGGCCATCACGTTGTCGACGCCGTCGTGGCGGGCCGACACGAGCACGGTCGGACCGTGGTTGAGGAGACGGTAGACCTTCTTCAGCTCCACCGGAGCGATGTGACTGTCCATACGGGTTCCTTGGAGAACGGCTCGCACGGACGGATGCCGTGCGGCGCGGCGCCGGCCGGTGCGCAGGCGCGCAACCGGGCCGGAGGCCGCATTCTCGCACCCAATGGCAATCGGCGCTGACCGCGCCCGCCGGTCACTTCGCGAACAACTGGCCGATATCGCGGAACGCCTTGAATTCGAGCGCGTTGCCGCACGGATCGAACAGGAACATCGTCGCCTGTTCGCCGACCTGCCCCTGGAACCGCACATACGGCTCGATCGCGAAGGTCACACCGAACGACTTCAGCCGCTCGGCCAGCGCTTCCCAGCTCGGCCAGTCGAGCACGATCCCGAAATGCGGCACCGGCACGTCGTGACCGTCCACCGCGTTCGTATGCGCGCCTTCCTGCGACGCGGTCTTCGGATGCTCGTGGATCACGAGCTGGTGCCCGTAGAAGTCGAAGTCGACCCACTGCGCGCTCGAGCGCCCTTCGGCCAGCCCGAACACACGGCCGTAGAAATCGCGCGCGGCCGGCAGGTCGTAGACGGGAATCGCCAGGTGAAACGGGGAAAGACTCATGGTGGCCTCGTGATGGAACGCTCGCGTGGCGCGAGGACGGCACCATGGTAGTCAAGGTCAAGCAGAAATTAAATCAATATATAGTTGCATCATTCACAAACGAAATTGATGAATGATCCGCGAACTGAAAACCCTCGTCGCCGTCGCCCGCGAAGGCACGTTCGCCGCGGCCGGCAACCGTATCGGGCTCACGCAGGCGGCCGTCAGCGCGCAGATGCAGCGGCTCGAAGCCGAACTCGGCTTCGCGCTGTTCGACCGGCAAGGCCGGTCGGCGCGGCTCAACGAGATGGGTCATCACGTGCTCGACCAGGCGCAGACGCTGATCGGCTTGTACGAGAACCTGAGCTCGACGTCGCCCGGCTCGCCGGCCGTCGTGCGCGTGACGATCGGCGCGATCGCGTCGGTGCAGAGCGCGCTGCTGCCGGCCGCGCTCGCCGATTTCCATCGCCGGCATCCCGCGTGCCGGACGCGCGTGATACCGGGCCTGTCGATCGAGCTGGTCAACCGGGTCGACGCGGGCGAGATCGACATGGCCGCGATCATCCGGCCGCCGTTTACGCTGCAGAGCGACCTGCACTGGACGACCCTCGTGCAGGAGCCGTTCCGGCTGATCGTGCCGCGCAGCGTGAAGGGCAAGGACTGGGCCGAGCTGCTCGCCCGCGAGCCGTTCGTGCGCTACGACCGCGCGTCGTTCGGCGGCCGCCAGGTCGACCGCTTCCTGAGGAAGATGCACATCGCGGTGCGCGACACCTGCGAACTCGACGAGCTCGACGCGATCGTCAAGCTGGTCGAGAACGGCGTCGGCGTCGCGATCGTCCCGCAGACCGCCGTGTATCGCCGCTGGCCGGCCGGCGTGCGTGCGCTCGACCTCGGGCATCACACGTTCCACCGTGACATCGGGCTCGTGCATCGCGCGCGGCGGACGATGTCGGAGCCGGCGCAGCGGCTCGCGCAACTGATCGAAGCGGCGGCACTGCAGGCGGCCTAGCGTCGATGTTGCCGATCAGCGCCGCCCGGCCGCCCAGTCGACGGCCGCGTCGAACAGCGCGACACCGGCCGGCGACAGGTTCACGAACGTGTCGTTGTCGAGGAAGAACATCACGCGGCGAGCCGGCGCGAGCGCTTCGTAGTCCATCGTCGCGCCCTTCTCGTACGCGAAGATCGCGGCCTTGTCGGGCTGGCCGTACACGGTCGCGATCGTGATCGCGCCGAGCCCCGGCTTGCCCCAGCTCATCGGCGCCTGCTTGCCGTACACGTTGGTCGCGCCGGCCGGCAGCCCGGCCGCGATCGGGTGCGGCGCATTGACGAGCCACAGGTAGCGCTCCTTGCCCGTTTCGCCGAAGTCGACGTCGTGACGCTTGCCCGTCATCGCGAAATCGTCGAGCAGGTCGTTTTCCCAGGTCACGAGCGGCTTGTCGAGCGTGCGCCAGCCGGGCCGCACGTTCTTCGACGACACCGTCGACGAAATCACGACCAGGTCCGCATCACGCGCAGCATCGGGCGTCGACGATTCGTCGATCAGGCGCACCGCATAGCCGCGTTCGCCGAGATGCTGGCTGATGCGTTCGTCGACCTTCAGGTTCGGCCCGCGCAGCTGCACGAGCATCGCGATGCGCGTGACGGCCTGCGGGGCATCGGCCGCCAACGCGGGGACGGCCACCCCCGCGCCGAGGCCCAGGCCCGCGCCGATCGCGAGCACCGAGCCCGCGATCGCGCGCAATGCACGGCGCCGCGCACCGGCAGCCACGGCGCGCACGGCGCCGGTCTTCATGTTCCGGTTCATCTGGATCTTCTCCGAAGCCGCGCGCCGCCGTGACGGCCGCGCGGCGATTGCGTGGTCAGAACTGCAGCGTGGTGAGCAGCGACACCTGTCGCGCATCGCCGATCGCGACGAAGTAGCGGTTCGCGCTCGACGGGTAGTACGTCCGATTGAAGAGGTTCTTCACGTTGAGCTGGAACGACAGCTTCTGCTTGCCGATTCGCGTGTCGTACGTGGCGAACGCGTCGGCGAGCACGTACGACGGCAGCGTGAAGCTGTTCGCCGAATCGCCGGGCCGCGCACCGACGTAGCGCATGTCCGCGCCGATGCGCAGGTCGTCGCCGCCCGCCACCGTGCCGAAGTCGTAGACGGCCGCGAGCGACGCGGTGTGACGCGCGACGTTCCACAGCTGGTTGCCCGCGTACAGCGGATCCTCGGTCGTCTTCGCGTCGATGTATGCGTAGCTCGCGATCACGTTCACGCGCTCGCCGATCTTGCCCGACACGTCGAGCTCGATTCCGCGCGAGCGCGCCTTGCCCGACGTGCGCCAGTCGGTCAGCTTGGTCGCGTCGTTGTACTGCGACACGAGCACGTTCTTCTTGTCGATGTTGAAGAACGCGAGCGTGCCCGTCATGCCGCCCGGCAGGTCGAGCTTGCCGCCCACTTCCCATGCGGTCGCTTCCTCGGGCGGCGTCGCGCCGTCGATGATGTAGCCCGTCATCGGCGCGATCGACGACGACGGCTTCAGCGATTGCGAATAACTGCCGTACAGCGAGAACGTGTCGGTCCACTTGTAGACGACGCCCGCGCGCGGCAACCACTTCGAGCCGCTGAGATCGGTGTTCGCGACGAACGGCCGGCCGCGCCCCGCGACCTGGTTGTACGTGATGTAGCGCAACCCGCCCGACACGATCCACTTGTCGGTCAGGTGGATCGTGTCCTGCACGAACGCGGACGCATCGTGCAGCGTGTCGGTCTGGTCGCTGTCGCTCGCCGACACCGTGCTCGACGGCGGTAGCAGCCCGTAGACGGGATTGATATAGCTGAACGGCGTCTTCACGGCCTGCCGCAGCATGTCCTTGCGGTAGATGCGGCGGTATTCGGTATCGAAGCCGACCTGCACGTCGTGCCGCATCCCGCCCAGCATCAGCTTGCCGTTCACGTAGCCGATCCCGTAGCTGTCGGTGCTGAGCGAGCCGTGCGTCGCGTCGTTGCTGCGCGTCATCGTGCCCTTCACCGGATCGACGCCCGTCGTGCGCAACTGGTTCGCGTCGTAGGTTTCGCGGTTGTAGCTGTAGCCGAAATGCGCGCTCCAGTCCGCGTTGAACTGGTGATCGACGCTCACCTGCGCGAGGTGCGATTCGCCGTCCATGTTGTTGAACGGCTCGTCGATGCGACGCCGTGCGGGAATGTCGAGCGGCGCGTTGGTGCGCGGGTCGAGCGCGGTGCCGCGATCGAACGGCGTATGGAATTTGCGGTACTGGTAGGACACCGCGACCTGCGTATCGCGGCCGTACCACGCGAACGACGGCGCGACGAAGGTCTGCCGGTATTCGCCGAAGTTGCGCCAGTACTGCTCGTTCGACTGGTCGACGATCAGCCGGTACGCGAGCCGCGAATCGCCGACCGGCCCGGTCGAATCGAAGGTCGCGCTGCCGCCGTTCTTGCCGTGCCCGAACGTCGACGCGCCGAGCGAGATCGCGTTGTAGCGCTTGAGCTGCGGCTGCTTGGTGACGACGTTGACCACACCGCCCGGGTCCATCAGCCCGTACAGCAGCGACGTCGGCCCCTTCAGCACCTCGACGCTGTCGACCGCCGCGTTGAATGCGCGCCCCTGCACGAGCGGCATCCCGTTCTGCATGATCGAGCCGTCGCGGTTGCCGCCGAAGCCGCGCTTCATGATCGTGTCCTGCGTGCCCGCGAGCGTGTTGCCCTGCGTGATGCCGCTGACGTTGCCGAGCGCGTCGTCCAGGTTGCGCGGGCGCTGGTCGCGCAATACCTGCGCGGGCACGATGTTGACGGCCTGCGCGGTGTCGAGCAGCGGGATCTCGGAACGCAGCACGCCCGCCTCCTTCGGCGCCCGATAGCTTTCGGCGCGTAGCGCGCGGGTGCGCACATTGATCGCGGGCAACTCGGCGCCCGCCGCGACGCCTGCCGCCGCGGGACGTGCGACTGAACCGTCCGCGCGCTTGAGCGTGTAACCGCCGCCCGATTGGCGCAACGCGACGAGCCCCGTGCCCGCGAGCAGGCGGTCGAGCGCGCCGTCGACGTCGAAGCGCCCCTGCACGCCGCCGCTCGTCAGGCCGGCCGTCAACTCGGCCGGAAACGCGAGCAGGATGCCTGCGTCGCGGCCGAACCGGTTCAGCGCCGCTTCGAGCGGCCCGGCCGGAATGTCGAACGCACGGCGTGCCGCGCGCTGCGCGGCCGGCGCCGCATCGGTGTCGGTGTCGGCCAGCGCGGG
>NZ_VWWH01000114.1:0-18350 GCF_011753045.1 Burkholderia sp. Ap-955 | reverse complement strand
GCCTCGAGCGTGTCCGCCGGCGCCGCGAGCATCGCGCGCAGCGCATCGAGCGCCGCGCGGATGCGCGGTTCGCCCGCGCCGAGGTCGGCGAGTTCGGCGAACAGCGCGGCGGCCGCGTCGGGCTCGCGCGATATCGCGCGCAGCACGTCGAGGCACATCACGTTGCCCGAGCCTTCCCAGATCGAGTTGACGGGCGCCTCGCGGAACAACCGCGCGATCGGGCCGTCGTCGACGTAGCCGTTGCCGCCGAACACTTCCATCACCTCGCCGGTCAGCTCGACCGCGCGCTTGCACACCCAGAATTTCGCGGCGGGCGTGACGATCCGCTTCCACGCGCGTTCGCGCGGCGAGTCGTCGCGCTCGAACGCGTCGGCGAGACGCATCGACAGCGACAGCGCGGCTTCGCTTTCGAGCGCGAGATCGGCGAGCACGGTGCGCATCAGCGGCTGCTCGGCGAGCGCGCGGCCGAACGCATGGCGCTGGCGCGTGTACGCGATCGCCTGCACGACGCCCTGGCGCAGCATCGCCGCGCTGCCGAGCACGCAGTTCAGCCGCGTGGTGGTGGCCATCTCGATGATGGTCGGGATGCCGCGGCCTTCGTCGCCGAGCATGATGCCCCACGCGTCGTTCAGCTCGATCTCGCTGCTCGAGTTGCTGCGGTTGCCGACCTTGTCCTTCAGCCGCTGGATCTCGACCGCGTTCTTCGTGCCGTCCGGCCGCCAGCGCGGCACGTAGAAGCACGACGGGCTGCCGGCTTCGGTGCGTGCGACGACGAGGTGGGCATCGCACATCGGCGCGGAGAAAAACCACTTGTGGCCGCGCAGCCGGTATTCGCCGCCGCGTCCGCCCGCGCCGACCGCGGTCGCGAGTGTCGTGTTCGCGCGCACGTCGGAGCCGCCCTGTTTCTCGGTCATGCCCATGCCGAACCAGATCGAGCGCTTGTCGGCGACCGGCACGTCGCGCGGATCGTAGTCGTTGCTGTAGAGCTTGTCGCGCAGCAGGTCCCACAGCGCGGGCTCCTTCTGCAGCACGGGAATCGCGGCCTGCGTCATCGTCGCCGGGCACAGCGTGCCGGCTTCGATCTGGCCATGCAGGTAGAAGCCGGCCGCGGTCGCGGCCCAGCGGCCGCGGCGCGTGTCGCGGAAGGCGAGCGACACGAAGCCTTCGTGGCGGTACTGGCCGAGCAGCGTGTGCCAGGCCGGGTGGAAGTCGACGCGGTCGATGCGCCGGCCGCGCCGGTCGAAGGTGTGCAGTTCCGGTGTGTGGTGGTTCGCTTCGCCGGCGAGCCGTGCGGTGTCGGCGCTGCCGAGCCGCGCGCCGTAGGCGTCGAGCTGCGGCACGGCCCAGTCGGCGCCCGCGCGGGTGAGCGCGTCGCGCAGCGCGATGTCCGTCGCGAAGAGGTTATAGTCGACCAGTTCGTCGAACTGGTTCGTGACGGCGTGAGTCGATTCGGTCATCGAGGTGGTCTCCGGTCTCATGCTTCGCGGGCGGCCGGCGTCATGCCGCACGGATGACGCGTCGGCGTTGGCGCCGGCTCCGGCCCCCGGTAAAACGCATGCCCTGCTGATTTCCAGAGTAGCAAATATGCCGCCGCGACATGTTCAGGTTCCGGCGCCGCCCGGTCAGCCGGCGGCGCAACCCGCGCCCGCCTTGCGTCGCCGGCCGCGCCAGTCGCGCGCGCAGGCGAGTTCCGACGCGCTGCAGCAGGCGTTCGTTCAGCTTTTGCTCGAACGCGGCTACGCGAAGGCGACGATTCGCGAGATCGCGGCGGTCGCGGGCGTCAGCATCGGCACCTTCTACGAATATTTCGGCGACAAGCAGAGCCTCGCGGCGCTCTGCATCCACCGGCACGTGCAGGCGTTGGCCGACCGGCTGCGCGACGCCATCGCGCGGCTGCGCGGCGCGCCGCGGGCCGAACTGGCCGCCGCGCTCGTCGACCTGCAGGTCGAGGCGATCGGCGCCGACGCGGCGCTGTGGGGCGCGCTCTTCGCGCTGGAGCGGCAGGTGTCGCCGCTCACCGCCTACCGCCGGCATTACGACGCGTACGTCGCGCTGTGGCGCGACGCGCTCGCGCACGCGGCCGACCCGCCACCCGCCGCGCGGCTCGACGGGCTCGCGCGGATGGCGCACACGATCTGCTACGGCGGGCTTTCGCAGGCGTTGCTGACGCTGGGGCCCGCGTTCGACATCGCCGCGCTGCGCGACGAACTGTGGGCCGTGCTGCTCGCCTACCTGGCGGCAGCCGGCCGGTAGCATTCACTAGGGGAAATGCCTGATTCGCATGTCGCCCCGGCAGGCTAGCCTTGCCGCTGCGCGCCCCTCTGCGCGAGTCATGAGAAAAATGCATGGCCGCCATGACGAACTTTCGATTGTCCACCGATATTGGCTCGGGCTAAATCGTGCGACAGATGCAGGCCGTGCGCGTCGCGCGCGGCCGCCCGAAGGACATCAGAAGGAGGAGTCATGCGAAGCGCGACCGCGCCCCGTTCGAAACTGCCCGACGTCGGGACGACGATCTTCACGGTGATCGGCCAACTGGCTGCCCGGCACGATGCGTTGAACCTGTCGCAGGGGGCGCCGAATTTCGCGCCCGATCCGGCGCTCGTCGAAGGCGTTGCGCGCGCGATGCGCGACGGGCACAACCAGTACGCGCCGATGGCCGGCGTCATGGCGCTGCGCGAGCGGCTCGCTGAAAAAACCGAAGCGCTGTACGGCGCGCACTACGACCCGGCCACGGAAATCACGGTGATTGCCAGCGCGAGCGAAGGGCTCTACGCGGCGATCAGCGCGCTCGTGCATCCGGGCGACGAGGTGATCTACTTCGAGCCGTCGTTCGACAGCTATGCGCCGATCGTGCGGCTGCAGGGCGCGACGCCGGTGGCAATCAAGCTGTCGCCGGAGCATTTCCGCGTGAACTGGGACGAAGTCGCCGCGGCGATCAACCCGCGCACGCGGATGATCATCGTGAACACGCCGCACAACCCGACCGCGACCGTGTTTTCCGCCGACGATCTCGAACGGCTCGCGCAGCTCACGCGCGATACCGGCATCGTGATCCTGTCCGACGAAGTGTATGAGCACGTCGTGTTCGACGGCGCGCAGCACCAGAGCATGGCGCGCCATCGCGAGCTGGCCGAGCGCAGCGTGATCGTGTCGTCGTTCGGCAAGTCGTTCCACGTGACGGGCTGGCGGGTCGGCCATTGCCTCGCGCCGGCCGAGCTGATGGACGAGATCCGCAAGGTGCACCAGTTCATGGTGTTCGCGGCCGACACGCCGATGCAGGTCGCATTCGCGGAGATCCTCGCGCGGCCGGACAGCTATCTCGGCCTGTCGGCGTTCTACCAGGCCAAGCGCGACCTGCTCGCGCGCGAGCTGGCCGATTCGCGTTTCGAGCTGCTGCCGAGCGAAGGCTCGTTCTTCATGCTCGCGCGCTTCCGGCACTTCTCGGACGAAAGCGACAGCGATTTCGTGCTGCGCCTGATCCGCGACGCGCGCGTCGCGACGATTCCGCTGTCGGCGTTCTATACCGACGGAACCGACGCCGGCGTGATCCGGCTCAGTTTTTCGAAGGACGACGCGACGCTGATCGAAGGCGCGCGGCGGCTGCGTTCGCTGTAGGCCCGTACGGAAACCGGCGACGGGCACCCGGCGAGGGGAGCGTCGCACCGACCAGACACAGGAGATCACGATGAAGCACACGGCCACCCTGAAACTCGCGTTCGCACTCGCGTGCGCAATCGGCTCCGGCGCAGCGTTCGCCGAGGCGCAGACGTTGCGCTTCGGCCTCGAGGCGCAATACCCGCCGTTCGAATCGAAAGCGCCGAACGGCGACCTGCAAGGCTTCGACATTGACGTCGGCAATGCGGTCTGCCAGACGGCGAAGCTGTCGTGCAAATGGGTCGAGACGTCGTTCGACGGCCTGATCCCCGCGCTGCAGGGCCGCAAGTTCGACGCGATCAACTCGGCGATGAACGCGACCGAGCAGCGGCGCCAGGCGATCGACTTCACGACGATCATCTATCGCGTGCCGACCCAGCTGATCGCACGCACCGGCAGCGGCCTGCTGCCGACGCCGGAGTCGCTGAAAGGCAAGCGTGTCGGCGTGCTGCAGGCGTCGATCCAGGAAACCTTCGCGAAGGCGCACTGGGAGCCGGCCGGCGTCGCGGTCGTCGCGTACCAGGACCAGAACCAGGCGTACGCGGACCTCGTGGCCGGCCGCCTCGACGCGACGCTGGTGCTCGCACCGTCCGGCCAGCGCGGCTTCCTGTCGCGTCCGGACGGCAAGGGCTTCTCGTTCGTCGGCCAGCCCGTGCGCGACGACAAGATTCTCGGCAATGGCATCGCATTCGGGCTGCGTAAAGGCGACAGCGCGCTGAAGGCGAAACTCGATGCGGCGATCGACAAGCTGAAGGCGGACGGCACGGTGAAGTCGCTCGGCCTGAAGTATTTCGGCGATATCGACATCTCGGCGAAGTAAGCGGAGCCGCGCGCGATGCAGAACCGGAACACGGCCGCCGTGGGTGGCGAACAGGGCGGCGCATCGCTGTCGGGTGATGCGGTCGAAGCCCTGCTCGTCGCCGAACTGGGCGATGCGCTCGTTACGCGCTCGGTGGATATCGATCCGCGTTACTTCACCGCGTACAACGAGCCGGCCGGCGTGCGGCCGCGCGCGCTGGTGCGACCACGGAGTGTCGACGACGTGTCGCGCACGCTCGCGCTCTGTGCGCGGCTCGGCCAGCCGGTCGTGCCGCAGGGCGGTTTGACGGGACTTGCGCGCGGCGCGGTCGCGCTCGGCGGCGAGGTGGTGCTGTCGATGGAGCGCTTCGCGGGCATCGAGGCACTCGACGCGGCGGCCGGCACGATGACGGTACGCGCCGGAACGCCGCTGCAGACGGTGCAGGAAGCCGCGGAAGCGGCGGGTTTCACGTTCGGCGTCGATCTTGGCGCACGCGGCTCATGCCAGATCGGCGGCATGCTCGCGACCAATGCGGGCGGCACGCGCGCGATCCGCTACGGGATGATGCGCGAGCAGGTACTCGGGCTCGAGGCCGTGCTCGCGGACGGCACGGTCGTGTCGTCGATGAACCGGATGCTGAAGAACAATGCGGGCTACGACCTCAAGCAGCTGTTCATCGGCAGCGAGGGGACGCTCGGCGTCGTCACGCGCGCGGTGCTGCGGCTGCATCCGCTGCTGGCCGCGCCGGCCACGGCGCTCTGCCGCGTGCGCGACTACGACGCGGTGGTCGCGCTGTGGAACCGCGTGCGCACGCTGCCGGAGGTCGTCAGCTTCGAGGCGATGTGGCCGGCGTTCTACGACTACGTCGCGCGTCATACGCAGGGCGTTTCGGCACCGTTTGTCGGCGACGCTGGCTTCGCGGTGCTGATCGAATGCGCGACGAGCGCGCCGGGCGGCGACGCGCATCATGCGCTGGAAACCGGTCTCGCGGCGGGGTTCGACGCAGGGCTCGTGGAGGATGCGGTGCTCGCGACGTCGGAGCGGCAGGCGCGTGACCTGTGGACGCTGCGTGAAGGACTCGCGATCGACGCGCTGCCGCATCTCGTCAACTTCGACGTGAGCCTGCCGACGGGCGAACTCGGCGCGTTCGCCGAGCGCTGCGAGGCGGCGTTGAGGGCGCACTGGCCGGACGGCACGTGCCTGTTCTTCGGCCACGTCGGCGACGGCAACGTGCATATCGGCGTGTCGCTGGCCGGGATGACCGACACGGACCTCGATGCGCTCGATCACTGCGTGTACGCGGTGGTGCGTGACATGGGCGGCTCGGTGTCGGCCGAGCACGGGATCGGCGTGCTCAAGCGCGCTTATCTCGCGCATACGCGCAGCGACGCGGAAATCGGATTGATGCGACGACTGAAGGCCGCGCTGGATCCGTGCGGCATCCTGAATCCCGGCAAAGTGCTTTAACGAGACCGATCGCCGTTGTTCGTGCGAATCGGCCTGCGCGATCCGTCAACCATCCACCCAGCGCAGCGCACCGATCTTCAGGTGTTCGACGACGCTGCGCGCCCAGTCGAGTTCGGCATTGAGCAGCACGAGCGCATGCTCGTTCTGCAGCAGGAACAGGCGCGGTACCTGATCGGCCTGCGCGGTGGCGCGCAGCGTTTCGAGGCGCTCGCGCTCGGCGTCGAGCCGCGTGATTCGAAGCTCCAGCTGGTGGCGTGCATCTTCGGCGTCGAGCAGCGGCAGGAACGCGAGACCGGCGCCGAACGCCGGGAATTCACGCGCGGGCTCCGCGAGCAGCGTGTGCAGCCACGCCTGCCCGGCCGTGTGCCCGGCCTCGGTCAGCGCATACAGCGTGCGCTCCGGAAACGCGCCGTCGCGCTCGGTGTCGTGCACGGCGATCAGCCCGTCGCGCAGCAGCCGGTCGATCGTCTGGTAGAGGCTCGTGCGCTGGCGCACGTTGACGACTTCGTCGTACCCGCGAGCCTTCAGTTGCTGCAGCATCCCGTACGGATGCATCGGCGTTTCGGTGAGCGTCGCGAGGACGGCCAGCGCAAGCGGAGACAGACGACCGGTGGACATGAATAGTTATTCAATATCTAGTAAGAATATAACTATTCTCAACCAGACTATCATATTTCACAAGGGTTTCAGCCGAGGTGTGAGCGCTTCGCGGCCGGCGCAACGGTTTCCATCGTCGCGAGACCGTGCACGATGCCGCAATCCTCGACCGAATGTTCGCCGACGCACTGGCGGCGCAATTCGGTGAGCTGGTCGCGCAGGTGCGTGAGTTCCGCGAGGCGCGCATCGACGTGCCCGATGTGCTCGTCGAGCAGCGAATTGATCGAATCGCAGGGGTCGGCCGGCGTGTCGGTGAGCTGGAGCAGCGCGCGGATTTCGTCGTGCGCCATGTCGAGCGCGCGGCAGTTGCGGATGAAGCGCAGCCGCTCGACGTGCACGTCGGTGTAGTTGCGGTAGTTCGAGTCGGTGCGCTCCGCATCCGGCATCAGACCCTCTTTCTCGTAGAAACGGATCGTCTCGGGTGTGCAGCGGGCCGCTTTGGCCAGTTCGCCGATCTTCATACCTTTCTCCCGTGCAAGGGTTGACCTTGTAGTGGCTTCAGGGTGTTAACTCTACACCGTTAGCCATTGAGGAGGTTGTCATGACCGACGCCCAGCGTACCCACGACCCACGACACCGTCATGCCGGCGGCGGCGCCCCGTGCTGCGCCGACGCGCACGATACGGATACGGCGACCGTTGCCGATGCGGCGCCGTCGGCCGGCGAGCACGCGCACGGCGAGGTCGCTGCAGCGCGCGGCGCGCAGTCGCATGCGCGCAGCCACGATCATGAACATGATCATGGGCACGCGGGTCGTGAAGAGGGTCACGTCCACGGCGCCGGTTGCAGCCACGGCAGCGGCAAGGAACACGACCACGACCAGGGTCATGACCATGCACACGAGCACGGTGACGGGCATGTCCATGGCGCCGCCCGTGCACACGGCAACGCCGCGCGCGACCATGCCGGTCACGACCACGACCACGACCACGACCACGACCACGCGGCCGGCGATTGCTGCGCGCCTGCCGCGCTGACGCTCGCGCCGCTGCCGGTTGCGCAGGCGACCGCGTCGGGTCACGTGCGCTCCGCATTCCGGATCATGCAGATGGACTGCCCGACCGAGGAAACGCTGATCCGCAAGAAGCTCGGCGCGATGGGCGAGGTGTCGGCGCTCGAATTCAACCTGATGCAGCGGATGCTGACGGTCGAGCACGTGCCGGACGCCCAGCCGGCGATCGAAGGCGCGATCCGCTCGCTCGGGATGACGCCCGAGGCGGCAGCGCCCGGCGGACCGGCCGCGCGCGTCGCCGACGCGCCCGCGAAGCCGTGGTGGCCGCTGGCGCTCGCCGGTGTCGCCGCGATCGCGTCCGAAGGCGCGACCTGGGCGGGCCTGCCCGTGTGGCTGTCGGCGGCGCTTGCGCTCGCGGCGGTGCTCGCGTGCGGGCTCACCACGTACAAGAAGGGCTGGATCGCGATCCGCAACGGCAACCTGAACATCAACGCGCTGATGAGCATCGCGGTGACGGGCGCGATGGCGATCGGCCAGTGGCCGGAAGCCGCGATGGTGATGGTGCTGTTCACGATTGCGGAATTGATCGAAGCGAAGTCGCTGGACCGGGCGCGCAATGCGATCCAGGGGCTGATGCAGCTCGCGCCGGACACCGCGACCGTGCAGGGCGTCGACGGGTCGTGGCACACGATCGAGGCTGCGCAGGTGGCGCTCGGTGCAGTCGTGCGCGTGAAGCCGGGCGAGCGGATCGGGCTGGACGGCGAAGTCGTCGCGGGCCGCTCGACGGTGAACCAGGCGCCGATCACCGGCGAGAGCCTGCCCGTCGAAAAGACGACCGGCGACGCCGTGTACGCGGGCACGATCAATGAATCGGGCTCGTTCGACTATCGCGTGACGGCCGTCGCGGCCAACTCGACGCTCGCGCGGATCATCCATGCGGTTGAAGAAGCGCAAGGCGCGAAGGCGCCGACGCAGCGCTTCGTCGACCAGTTCGCACGCGTCTACACGCCGATCGTGTTCGCGGTCGCGCTGCTGGTCGCGGTGGCGCCGCCGCTCGTGATGGGCGGTGCGTGGCACGACTGGATCTACCGCGCGCTGGTGCTGCTCGTGATCGCGTGCCCGTGCGCACTGGTGATCTCGACGCCGGTGACGATCGTGTCGGGGCTCGCGGCAGCCGCACGACGCGGGATTCTTGTGAAGGGCGGCGTGTACCTGGAAGAAGGGCGCAAGCTCGCGTGGCTCGCGCTCGACAAGACCGGCACGATCACGCACGGCAAGCCGGTGCAGACCGACTTCGACCTGCACGCGACCGACGCCGATGACGCACGTGTGCGGCACCTCGGCGCGAGCCTTGCGGCGCGCTCCGATCACCCGGTGTCGCAGGCGATCGCAACGGCTGCCCGCGATGCCGGCATGACGGCATTTGCCGATGTACAGGACTTCGAAGCGATCGTCGGGCGCGGCGTGCGCGGCACGATCGACGGCACGTGCTACTGGCTCGGCAACCACCGCCTCGCCGAGGAGCTCGAGCGCTGCTCGACGGCCCTCGAAGCGAAGCTCGATGCGCTCGAGCGGCAGGGCAAGAGCGTCGTGGTGCTGGTCGACGCAGCGCGCGTGCTCGGCATCTTCGCGGTGGCCGACACGATCAAGGACACGAGCCGTGAAGCGATCGCCGATCTGCATGCGCTCGGCATCCGCACCGCGATGCTGACCGGCGACAACCCGCATACCGCGGAGGCGATCGCGCAGCAGGCCGGCATCGACGACGCACGTGGCAATCAGTTGCCGGAAGACAAGCTCGCGGCAGTCGAGGAGCTGTCGGCCGGCGGCGCGGGCGCGGTCGGGATGGTCGGCGACGGGATCAACGACGCACCGGCGCTCGCGCGCGCCGACATCGGTTTCGCGATGGGCGCGATGGGCACCGACACGGCGATCGAGACGGCCGACGTCGCGCTGATGGACGACGACCTGCGCAAGATTCCCGCGTTCGTGCGGCTGTCGCGTGCGACGCATCGCGTACTGGTTCAGAACATCGGCTTCGCGCTCGGCGTGAAGATCGTGTTCCTCGGCCTCACGGTCGCGGGGCTCGGCACGATGTGGATGGCGGTCTTCGCCGACGCGGGCGCAAGCCTGATCGTCGTGGCCAACGGTTTGCGGCTGCTGTCGTCCTCGGGGGCGTTCGGCGGCGCGCAGGCCAAGCGTTGAGGAGCGGGCGATGAGCTTTCTGAAACGAATCCTGAGCGGCCACGGCGGTGGCCATGGCGGCGGGCACGGCAACGGCGGCCACGGCGGCGGGCATCACGGCGGGCAGCGCCGGGACGGGCATGGCGGTCACGATGCGCGCGGCCGCGATCGCCATGGCTGGGGCTGGCAGGCGCCGGCCGATAGCCGAAGCGCGCAGGGTGGCGGCAACGTGCCGTTGAGCCAGCTCGCCTGTGCGGGCTGCGGTGCGCTCAATGCGACGGACGCGCGTTTCTGCGCGCAGTGCGGTGCCGCGCAACGCGGCAAGTCCTGCAGCCGCTGCCATTCGGCGCTGGCGGCCGACGCGCGGTTCTGTCCCGGGTGCGGGACGCAGGCTGTGTAAGTCAGTGTGTCGGCCATCCGCGCCGGCGGCGTGCGAACGCCGGCCGGCGCGCCTCGTTTCAGGGCCGGCGCGCACCGGCCTTTCGATCAGCGCAGCGGCAGGTAGATTTCCGTGCGCAGATCGGCCGGCGCCGCATCCATCGGCGTATTGAGGTACAGCTCGAACGGCGGCGCGTCGGCGGCTTCGCGGCCCGAGTGACGCAGCCAGTCGCCGTAGAGCCACTGGTAGGCCGTCTTCAGATCCGCATACGGTCCCGTATGCAGCAGCACCGCATATTCGCCGCCCGCGACCGTCGCGCGCTCCACCGGCGGCGCGGGTTCGATGTCAGGTGCGCCGTCGGCCGGCATGAAGCAGGCTTTCGCGCGCAGCTGCGCCTCGGGCGTCGTGTCCGGATCGTCGTAAAAAATGCCGATCATCTTCGCGCCCGGGCCGATCAGCCCGCGCGGACCGGCCCACGCACCGATCCGAGCGAACGCGTCGCCGACCTTCAGGTACGAACCGGTGTGCGCCACTGCATAGCCGTGTAATTCCGGCAGCCGCCGGATCTCGACTTCATGCTTGAACATGTCTTCTTCTCCTCGCTGTAACGGATAGATGGGCCGGTGGCTGCCCGTGCGCCGGTGCTGCACGGGCGGCACGCCGTAGGCGTCGCGAAACGCCCGCGCGAACGCGTGCGTCGAACCGTAGCCGGCGCGCCGCGCGATCTCGTCGATCGGCCGCGCCGTGCACACGAGATCCTCGGATGCGCGCACGATCCGCATCCGCCGCACCGTCAGCACGATCGACTCGCCATACAGCGCGCGATAGACGCGCTGCCAGTGATACGGCGACAGGCACGCGACTTCGGCGAGCCGGTTCAGGTCGAGCGGGCCGTCGAGGTGTGCATGAATGTACGCGTGGACGCGCGCCACGCTGGCCGCGTAGCGAATCCAGGCGGGCTGGTCGGGTTTCGTTTCGACGGTCATCGGCGTGTCCGGGCAGGAACCGACGTCACGGTAGCACGGCCCGATTTGATAAATCTTGCGGAAATGCGTAGGAGGCCGACGAATCGCACCCTTTTTATTTTGACGAAATGGGGTCTTGCCCCTCCGAGATCTAGAACTAAAGTTAAAGACGGTGAAATCGGGTGATCGCGTCATTTTTCTCGGGTAAGTTGCTCCGTCGGGGCAGCACGTTTTTCGAAGTACGCAGGTAGTTCGTCGATGTCCAATCGCAACACCACGTTTTCGGGAGAAGAAGAAATGGATGCTTCCAGCTTCATCACGTCGCTGCAGACCACGCTAGGGGGGTATCTGCCAAAGATTGCCGGCGCGATCGGCATTCTGGTGATCGGCTGGCTGATCGCCGTCGCGGTGCGGGCCGGCGCGATGCGCCTGCTCGGCGCGCTGAAGGTCGATCAGCGGATCAACGAAAGCACCGGCCAGGGCGCCTACGTCGAGCGCATCATCGCGGGCGGGCTGTTCTGGCTCGTGCTGCTGGTCACCGCGGTGGGCATCTTCAACGTGCTCAACCTGTATGCGGTCTCCAACCCGTTCTCGCTGCTCGTCACGCATATCGTCAACTACCTGCCGAACCTGATCGGCGGCGCGGCGCTGACGCTGATCGCGTGGCTCATCGCGTCGCTGCTGCGCAGCCTCGCGAACCGCGCGCTGAAGGCGAGCAAGATCGACGACAAGCTGTCCGAAGGCGCCGGTATGCAGCCGATGGCCGGCTATCTCGGCGACGTGCTGTTCTGGCTCGTGATCCTGATGTTCCTGCCGGCGATCCTCGGATCGTTCGCGCTGTCGGGGCTGCTGTCGCCGGTGCAGGGGATGGTCGACAAGCTGCTCGCGATCGTGCCGAACATTTTCGCGGCCGCGGTGATCGGCTTCGTCGGCTGGATCGTCGCACGCGTGCTGCGCGGCCTCGTGACGAACCTGCTCGTCGCCGCCGGCGCCGACCGCCTCACGCAGCGCCTCGACAGCCCGACGCCCGTGCGCGTGTCGAGCCTGGTCGGCACGATCGTCTACGTGTTCGTGTTCGTGCCGACGCTGATCTCCGCGCTCGACGCGCTGAAGATCGACGCGATCTCGGTGCCGGCCACCAACATGCTGAACCAGTTCCTCGGTGCGGTGCCGGACATCGTCGCGGCGATCGTGATCGTGCTGGTGACCTTCTACTTCGCGCGCTTCGTCGCGTCGCTCGCGCAGAAGCTGCTGGAAGCCGCGGGCGCCGACGGGCTGCCGGCCGTGCTCGGTGTCGAGCGCGTGTTCTCGGGGATCCTGCAGCCGTCGGTGCTGGTCGCGCGGCTGATCGTGTTCTTCGCGATGCTGTTCGCGTCGGTCGAGGCCGCGAACCGGCTCGGCTTCACGCAGGTGCGCGACGTCGTCACCCTCTTCATCGAATTCGGCGGCCACGTACTGATGGGCGGCGTGATCCTCGTGATCGGCGTGTGGCTCGCGGGCCTCGCGCGTCGCGTGATCGAGCAGGCCGACCGCGAGCACAGCGTGTTGTTCGCGCGCATCGCGCAATTCGCGATCCTGGGCCTCGTGTTCGCGATGGGGCTGCGTGCGATGGGCATCGCGAACGAGATCGTCCAGCTTGCATTCGGCCTCGTGCTCGGCGCGATCGCGGTGGCGGTGGCGCTGTCGTTCGGTCTCGGCGGTCGCGAGGCGGCCGGCAAGCTGCTCGACCGCTGGTTCAACCAGCGCGGCGGCGGCCAGTAAAGCCACCGTCGAGCATCCGTCCGGCCGCGCTGCATGGCCGGACGGCACGGCGGCGGCGTGTGCATCCCGCCGGGCGAGAACGGCACGCGACAGCGTTCGCTCGTGCGGCGCCGGCGGCGCCCGGCTGTTGGCGAAGGCTGTCGCTGTGCCGCCTGCGGCGTGTCGGCTTCGTCAGCCGTTCCGGGTCTGCATTTCTGCAAGCGAAATGTCAGCCGCGATCTTTGCCGAATTTCGATAACACGTCGTTTAATGACTCTCTAGCATCGATTCTCAGTCGCGCAGGCCGCCAGGCCCGGCGCCTTTGAGGAGAGAGTCCGATGAAAGCAGAGTCGAATGGCCGGCCCGCCGCCGGCGCCAAGTCGTCCGGCCAGCCCGCGCTGCAGCAGACGCTCGGGACCTGGCAACTGTGGGGCATCGCGGTCGGCCTCGTGATTTCCGGCGAGTACTTCGGCTGGAGCTACGGCTGGGCGAGCGCCGGCACGCTGGGCTTCGTCGTCACCGCGCTGTTCGTCGCGGCGATGTACACCACCTTCATCTTCAGTTTCACCGAGCTGACGACGTCGATCCCGCACGCGGGCGGCCCGTTCGCGTATGCGCGCCGTGCGTTCGGCTCGACCGGCGGCTATCTCGCCGGTGCCGCGACACTCGTCGAGTTCGTGTTTGCACCGCCCGCGATCGCACTCGCGATCGGCGCGTACCTGCACGTGCAGTTCCCGGGCCTCGAGCCCAAGCATGCGGCAATGGGCGCGTATCTCGTATTCATGGCGCTGAACATCGTCGGCGTGCAGATCGCGGCGACCTTCGAGCTGGTCGTCACGCTGCTCGCGATCTTCGAGCTGCTGGTGTTCATGGGCGTCGTGTCGCCGGGCTTCGCGTGGAGCAATTTCATGAAGGGCGGCTGGTCGGGCGCCGATCATTTCAGCATGGGCGCGTTCCACGGGATGTTCGCGGCGATCCCGTTCGCGATCTGGTTCTTCCTCGCGATCGAAGGCGTCGCGATGGCCGCCGAGGAAGCGAAGAATCCGAAGCGCTCGATCCCGATCGCGTATGTGGCCGGGATCCTGACCCTCGTTGCACTCGCGATCGGCGTGATGGTGTTCGCCGGAGGCGCGGGCGACTGGACCAAGCTCGCGAACATCAACGATCCGCTGCCGCAGGCGATGAAGTACATCGTCGGCGCGAACAGCGGCTGGATGCACATGCTCGTGTGGCTGGGGCTGTTCGGGCTGGTCGCGTCGTTCCACGGGATCATCCTCGGTTATTCGCGCCAGATCTTCGCGCTGGCCCGCGAAGGCTACCTGCCCGAATGGCTCGGCAAGGTGCATCCCCGCTTCAAGACGCCGCATCGCGCGATTCTCGCGGGCGGCGTGGTCGGCATCGCGGCGATCTACAGCGACGAGCTGATCCAGTTCGGCGGGCAGACGCTGACCGCGAATATCGTGACGATGTCGGTATTCGGTGCGATCGTGATGTATATCGTGAGCATGGCGTCGCTGTTCAAGCTGCGCCGCTCGCAGCCGAACATGGCGCGGCCGTTCCGCGCGCCGCTGTACCCGATCTTCCCGGCGTTCGCGATCCTGGCCGCGTTGGTCTGTCTCGGTACGATGGTGTACTTCAACGGGCTGGTCGCGCTGGTGTTCCTCGGCTTCCTCGCGTTCGGCTACGCGTACTTCCTCGCGACGCGTTCGCAGCGTGCGAGTGCGCCCGGCGATGCGTTGCTGGAGGAGTGAGCAGGGTGAAGGTGAACGTGAAAGGCCGTTCCTGACGGCATCCGGCGCGCCCCGTCGAACGGGCGCGCCGTCGGCTTTAGGCAAGGAGATTCGTTAATGTCCTATACGGAGACGATCGGTTCGCGCACGTACCGTTTCGCGGACCTGAAGACGCTGCTCGCGAAGGCGAGCCCGCTGCGTTCCGGCGACCAGCTCGCCGGTGTCGCGGCGGCGAGCGAGGAGGAGCGCGTCGCCGCGAAGATCGCGCTCGCGGGCGTGCCGCTGAAGGCATTCCTGAACGAAGCGGTGATCCCGTATGAAGACGACGAGGTCACGCGCCTCATCGTCGACGATCACGACGCGGCTGCCTTCGCGGACATCTCGCACCTCACCGTCGGCGATTTCCGCAACTGGCTGCTGTCGCCGGCCGCCGACGGCGCGGCGCTCGAACGGATCGCGCCGGGCCTCACGCCCGAGATGGTCGCGGCCGTGTCGAAGCTGATGCGCAACCAGGACCTGATCGCGGCGGCGCGGAAGCGCCGCGTCGTCACGCGCTTTCGCAACACGGTCGGGCTGCCGGGCCGGATGTCGGTGCGGCTGCAGCCGAACCACCCGACCGACGACGTGAAGGGCATCGCCGCATCGATGCTCGACGGGCTGATGTACGGCTGCGGCGACGCGATGATCGGCATCAACCCGGCCACCGACAGCCTCGCGGCGATCGTGAAGCTGCTCGCGATGATCGACGGGTTCCGCGAACGCTACGGCGTGCCGACGCAGTCGTGCGTGCTCACGCACGTGACCAACACGATCGCGGCGGTCGAGAAGGGCGCGCCGGTCGATCTCGTGTTCCAGTCGATCGCGGGCACCGAGAAGGCGAACGCGAGCTTCGGCATCTCGCTCGCGCTGCTCGGCGAGGCGCGCGAGGCCGCGTTGTCGCTCAAGCGCGGCACGGTCGGCAACAACCTGATGTACTTCGAGACGGGGCAAGGCAGTGCGCTGTCGGCGAACGCGCACTTCGGCGTCGACCAGCAGACCTGCGAAGTGCGCGCGTATGCGGTGGCGCGCAAGTTCGACCCGTTCCTCGTGAATACGGTGGTCGGCTTCATCGGGCCGGAATACCTGTACGACGGCAAGCAGATCATCCGTGCGGGGCTCGAGGATCACTTCTGCGGGAAGCTGCTCGGCGTGCCGATGGGCTGCGACATCTGCTACACGAACCACGCGGAAGCCGACCAGGACGACATGGACACGCTGTTGACGCTGCTCGGTGCGGCCGGCATCAACTTCATCATGGGGATTCCGGGCGCGGACGACGTGATGCTGAACTACCAGAGCACGTCGTTCCACGACCAGCTCTACGTGCGCGAGGTGCTCGGCCTGCGCCGCGCGCCGGAATTCGAGGAGTGGCTGGAGACGATGGAGATCGCCGACGCGCACGGTGCGTTGCGCGCCGCGACGTCGCGCGTGCCGCTGCTCGCGGGCGCGAACGACTGGATGGGGATTTCGGCATGAGCGACGCCGTCGAAAAGAACCCGTGGGCGCAGCTGAAGTCGTTCACGAATGCACGGATCGCGCTCGGCCGCGCGGGCAACAGCCTGCCGACCGCGCCGCTGCTCGCGTTCAACCTGTCGCATGCGCAGGCGCGTGACGCGGTGCACCAGCCGCTCGACGTGGACGCGCTGCGGCGGGAGATCGAGGCGGCCGGCTTCGCGACGCTTGGCGTGCAGAGCGCGGCGCCCGATCGTCAGCATTACCTGCGCCGGCCCGACCTCGGCCGCAAGCTGTCGGATGAAGGGCGCGCGCTGCTGGCTGCGCACGGCGATGCGGTGAGCGGCGATGGGCCCGACGTCGTGTTCGTGGTCGGCGACGGGTTGTCGGCGTTCGCGGCCGCGAAACAGGCATTGCCGTTGCTGCAGGCGGTGCGGCCGCGGCTCGATGCGGACGGCTGGCGGATCGGCCCGGTGGTGGTCGCGACGCAGGCGCGTGTCGCGCTCGGCGACGAGATCGGCGAGCTGCTGCGCGCGAAGGTCGTCGCGATGCTGATCGGCGAGCGGCCGGGGCTCAGCTCGCCGGACAGCCTCGGCGTGTACCTGACGTGGGCGCCGAAGGTCGGCTGCCACGATGCATTGCGTAACTGCATCTCGAACGTGCGGCCCGAAGGGCTGCCGTACGCGGGGGCCGCGCACAAGCTGCATTACCTGATGACGCATGCGCGCCGGCTCGGGCTGACGGGTGTCGGGCTGAAGGACGACAGTGATGCGTTGCTGCCGCAGGCGGAGGCGGAGCGGATCGGGGCGGATTGAAAAGGGGCGCGCGGACTGCGGTTCGCGGCAGGATTCGCGCGGTGCGAGCTGCCTGCGGGGTGGCTACCTGAACAACCGCTCGCACAGAAAATCGACGAACACGCGCAGCTTCGGCGACAACTGCCGGCTCGACGGCCACACGATCGAGAACTGCCCCGGTGCGATCCGGTAGTCGTCGAGCACGGTGACGAGTGCGCCCTGTTCGAGCGCGTCGCGCGCGAGGAAGTCGGGCATGTAGCCGATGCCGAGCCCCGCGAGCACGGTGCCGCGCAGCGCCTCCATGTTGTTGCAGGTCAGCGCGGTGCGCAGCTTCAGCGGCGTGCCGTCGTCGGCCGCGAGCGCCCAGTCCTGCAGCTTGCCGGTGGTCGGGAAGCAGTAGCGCACGCAGTCGTGCGCTTCGAGATCGCGCGGCGTGCGCGGCGTGCCGGCCTGCGCGAGATACGCGGGCGTCGCGCACAGCACGAACGCGAACGGGCCGAGCCGCCGCGACATCAGGCTCGAATCCGACAGCGGGCCGCTGCGGATCACCGCGTCGAAGCCGCCTTCGACGACGTCCACCATCCGGTCGTTGAAATCGAGATCGAGCTCGACGTCCGGGTAGCGCTGCCGGAATTCAGGCAGCACCGGCAGCAGGAAGCGGTAGCCGATCACCGGCAGGCTCACGCGCAGCTTGCCGCGCGGGCGCTGCGCGGAGGCCGTCACGGTCGCTTCCGCGTCGCGGAAATCCTCGAGGATCCGCTGGCAGCGTTCGTAGAAGTGCCGACCTTCTTCGGTGAGCGTGACGCGCCGCGTCGTGCGGTTGAACAGGCGCACGCCGAGCGACTGTTCGAGTTTCGCGATCGTCTTGCCGACCGCCGACGCCGAGATGCCGAGCACGCGGCCGGCCGCGACGAAGCTCAAGGCTTCGGCGGTGCGGACGAAGGCGACGATGCCGGTCAGGTTTTCCATCGAATCGAAGGCGTGCGTCGATGCACGTGGCCAAGTGAATTGCGGAATTCTAGTCCGTTATATACGGAGCTTCGCGTGGTTTTTCGCCGATTGAATCGGATTTATCTTCTGTCGCTCTGACGGCGCATCCGCGCCGGCTTTTCGAGGAGCGATGATGGATCACCCTTTTTCAGACGCGTCGGACCCGTCGGCACGCCGGCGCGCATGGGTGCTGGCCGCCGTCTGCATGGCCGCCGTCGCGCTGCCGCTGTCGTTTTCGGGCGGCGCGGTCGCGACGCCCGCGATCGGCCGCGACCTGCACGGCGGGACGGTCGCGATGAACTGGATCACCAACGCGTTCATGCTCGCGTTCGGCAGTTTCCTGATGGCGGCCGGCGCGCTGGCCGACCAGTTCGGCCGCAAGCGCCTGTTCGCGATCGGCGTCGGCGGCTTCACGCTGATGTCGGTCGCGCTCGCGTTCGCGCCGTCGATGCTTGCGGTCGACCTGCTGCGCGCCGCCCAAGGGCTCGCGGCGGCCGCGGCGCTGGCGGGCGGCACGGCCGCGCTCGCGCAGGAGTTCGACGGCG
>NZ_VWWH01000113.1:0-18421 GCF_011753045.1 Burkholderia sp. Ap-955 | reverse complement strand
CCGCGGCCGGCTCGGTACCGGTCGCGGCGGTGGCCGCAGGCGCCGCACCGGCCGCCCTCGCCTCGCGCGCCGCCGCGCGTTCCTTCCGCTCCGGCGAGCGCAGGTCGAGCGCTTCCTGCACGCCCTTCACGCCCGGCACGATTTCGGGTTCGACATGCTTCGACCCACGCGCGTTTTTCGAGCGCTTCGGCTTCGCGGCCAGCATCGGCGCGGCCGCCATCACTTCATCGAGCGCCTTCTTCGCGGCAGCCTGCTCGGCTGCGCGCCGGCTCGCACCGGAGCCCGACACCTTCACGTCGAGCTTCGGCACCGTGCATTCGACTTCGAATTGCTGATTGTGCGCCGCACCATGCGTCGCGACCACCGTGTAGGTCGGCAGCGCGATCTTGTGCCCCTGCAGGTATTCCTGCAGCAGCGTCTTCGCGTCCTTGCCGAGCGTGCGCGGATCGATGTGGTCGAGAATCGGGATATAGAGGCGCTTGATGACCCCTTGGGCGGCTTCGAAGCCGCCATCGAGGAACACGGCCCCGATGATGGCTTCGAACGCGTCCGCGAGGATCGACGGGCGGCGGAACCCACCGCTGCGCAGCTCGCCCTCGCCGAGCCGCAGCCCGTCCGAGATATTCAGGGCCTGAGCAATTTCGTACAGCGACTGCTGCTTGACGAGGTTGGCGCGTACGCGCGACAGATCGCCTTCGTCCAGCTTGCTGAAACGCTGGAACAAAAGGGCGGCCACCGCGCAATTCAGAACGGAATCGCCGAGAAACTCGAGCCGTTCGTTGTGCGTGGCACTGTGACTGCGATGGGTCAAAGCCTGGCGCAACAATTCCGCATTGCGAAATTCGTAGCGCAGCCGGCTTTCCAACTGGGATGAGGGCATGTGCAGGAGTATAACGCGGGCGCCCGGTCGGGCCGAAACGGCACGGCCGGACGCGAAAAGGCGTGACGAGGCGGTGTTACCGCCGGTTCTTAAAGTAGTTCGGCACTACGCGACGCGGCCCGTGCGTCGCGTAGTGCGAGTGAGTCGAATGCGATCAGTTGAAGGAACCGATGCGCTTCAGTTCGCTAAAGTTCATCCAGATGAAGAACGCGCGGCCGACGATGTTCTGGTCCGGCACGAAACCCCAGTAGCGGCTGTCCGCACTGTTGTCGCGGTTGTCGCCCATCATGAAGTAGTGACCCGGCGGCACCTTGCAGATCACGCCGCGGCTGTTGTACGTGCAGTTGTCGCGAAACGGATAGTCGTATGCGCCCATCACGAACGGCGGCACGGCCGGGTTGTTGAGGATCGCGTTCTTCTTGTTGCCGATCGTTTCCTCGAACTGCTTCGCGTAGTTCTGGCGCTCGTCGTCGAAGAAATCGGGCAGCGGCGTTTCGGGCACCGGCTGGCCGTTGATCGTGAGCTGCTTGTCCTGGTACGCGACGGTATCGCCCGGCAGGCCGATCACGCGCTTGATGTAGTCGACCGACTCGTCCTTCGGATAACGGAACACGACGACGTCGCCGCGCGACAGCGGGCTGCCCTGCGTGATCTTCGTGTTCGTGACCGGCAGGCGCAGCCCGTATTCGAACTTGTTGACGAGGATGAAATCGCCGACGAGCAGCGTCGGCACCATCGAGCCCGACGGAATCTTGAACGGCTCGACGACGAACGAACGCACGACGAACACCGCCAGGATCACCGGAAAGAAGCTCGCCGTGTACTCGAGCCACCACGGCTGGCGCAGCTTCTCGTCACGCAGCTTCGAACGCGTCTGCACCGCGTTTTCATCCGCGAAGCGCTTGTCGATGCGCGACTGCTGGCGATCGAACTCCTCGATCGCCGAGTCGGCCGCCTTGCGTCGCTGCGGCAGGAACACCAGTTTGTCCAGCACCCACGCTACGCCCGTCAAGACGACGAGCACAAAAAGAATCAGCGCAAAATTCATAAAAGGATCAGTCCTGTTATTTGTCTTCGACGCGCAAGATCGCAAGGAACGCTTCCTGCGGGATCTCGACCGAACCCACCTGCTTCATCCGTTTCTTGCCTTCCTTCTGCTTCTCGAGCAGCTTCTTCTTTCGCGTGATGTCGCCGCCGTAGCACTTCGCGAGCACGTTCTTGCGCAGCGCCTTGATGTTCTCGCGCGCGACGATGTGCGCGCCGATCGCGGCCTGGATCGCCACGTCGTACATCTGGCGCGGGATGATCTCGCGCATCTTCGCGGCGACTTCGCGGCCGCGATATTGCGACTGCGAACGGTGCACGATGACCGACAGCGCATCGACCTTGTCGCCGTTGATCAGCATGTCGACCTTCACGACGTCCGACGAACGGTATTCCTTGAACTCGTAGTCCATCGACGCATAGCCGCGCGACACCGACTTCAGGCGATCGAAGAAGTCGAGCACGATCTCGGCCATCGGGATCTCGTACGTGAGCTGCACCTGGCGGCCGTGATACTGCATGTTGATCTGCGAGCCGCGCTTCTGCTCGCACAGCGTGATCACCGAGCCCACGTAATCCTGCGGCATGTACAGGTTCACGGTGACGATCGGCTCGCGGACTTCCGCGATACGGCCGGGCTCCGGCATCTTCGCCGGGTTCTCGACCTTGATCGTCGAGCCGTCGCTCTGCACGACCTCGTAGACGACCGTCGGTGCGGTCGTGATGAGATCCATGTCGAACTCGCGCTCGAGCCGCTCCTGCACGATTTCCATGTGCAGCAACCCGAGGAAGCCGCAGCGGAAACCGAAGCCGAGCGCCTGCGACACTTCCGGCTCGTACTGCAGCGATGCGTCGTTCAGCTTCAGCTTCTCGAGCGACTCGCGCAGCGCGTCGTACTGGTTCGCCTCGACCGGATACAGCCCCGCGAACACCTGCGGCTTCACTTCCTTGAAGCCCGGCAGCGGCTCGGTGGCGGCCTTGGCCACGTGCGTGACGGTATCGCCGACCTTCGCGGCCGTCAGTTCCTTGATGCCCGCGATGATGAAGCCGACCTGCCCCGCCGACAGCGATTCGAGGTTGCGCGACTTCGGCGTGAACACCCCGACGTGCTCGACCGGATACTGCGCGCCGGTCGCCATCATCTTGATCTTGTCCTTCGGACGCAGCGTGCCGTTGACGATACGCACGAGCATCACGACGCCGACGTAGTTGTCGAACCACGAGTCGATGATGAGCGCCTGCAGCGGCGCGGCCGGGTCGCCCTTCGGCGGCGGCACCTTCGCGATCAGCGACTCGAGCACGTCTTCCACGCCGAGGCCTGTCTTCGCGCTGCAACGCGTCGCGTCGGTCGCGTCGATGCCGATCACGTCCTCGATCTCCTCGATCGCGTTCTCGGGGTTCGCGGCCGGCAGGTCGATCTTGTTCAGCACCGGAACGACCTCGACGCCGAGCTCGATCGCCGTGTAGCAGTTCGCGACGGTTTGCGCCTCGACGCCCTGGCTCGCATCGACGACCAGCAGTGCGCCTTCGCACGCGGACAGCGAACGGCTGACTTCGTACGAGAAGTCGACGTGCCCCGGCGTGTCGATCAGGTTCAGGTTGTAGATCTTGCCGTCGCGCGCGCGATAGGACAGCGCGGCAGTCTGCGCCTTGATCGTGATGCCGCGCTCGCGCTCGATATCCATCGAGTCGAGCACCTGCGCTTCCATTTCACGGTCGGCGAGGCCGCCGCATACCTGGATGATGCGATCCGCGAGCGTCGACTTGCCATGGTCGATGTGCGCGATGATCGAGAAATTGCGAATATGATCCATTCAGTGCCGATCAAGCGAAAAAGGCGCGCTCGACGACTGCAGAGCACGCCTTGTGTAAGTCGGTGAAAAAACAGCTTATTTTAGCCGAAAAGGCCTTTGCCGGGCGGGTTTTACTACGCCGTGCCGTGCGGTGGCCCGCCGGGGGCGCCTGACGGGTCAAGCCCCGTGCGAAACGACGCCCGCCAGCGGCAGGTCAGGCTCGGCGCCGGGACGTCAGCGCGTCGCGTACCCGTGCGTCGTCGAACCGGTGGCGGCATACCTCCGCCCCGTCCAGCAACAGCACGGGCACGTCCTCGTCGTAGCGGGCGACGAGTGCCGCATCGGTGTCGATGTCGACGTAATCGACCGCGACGCCGAATTCGGCCGCCACCGGCGCCAGTGCGTCGCGCATGTCGTCGCACAGGTGGCACCAGCCGCGGCCGTAGAGCGTGAACATCGGCGCGTTACTTCTGGCGCGGCCGCACGGGCACGAACTGCGTGTTGTCGCCACGCCGCACCAGCACCGCGACCGCCTTCTGCGGATCGAGCTGCGCAGTCACGTCGGCAAACTGCTTCGCGTTCGTGATGTCGGTGTCGCCGACGCGCAGCACGATGTCACCGCGCTGCAGGCCCGCACGGGCGGCCGGGCCGTCGACGCCATCGATCTGCACGCCGTTCTTCAGCTTCAGCGTCTTCATCTGCTCCGCTGTCAGGTCACTGACCGTCAGGCCGAGCGAATTGGTCTGGCGCGGCTTCTGCGGCGCGTTCTTGCGCTGCTCGGCCTTTGCCGTCGTTTCGGCCGGCGTTTCCGCGATCGTGATCGGCAGATCGCGAGCCTGACCCTTGCGCCACACGCTGACCGTCGCCTTCGTGCCGGGCTTCGTGTCGCCGACCATGCGCGGCAGGTCCGACGCCGCATCGACCGAACGGCCGTTGAACTTCAGGATGATGTCGCCCGGCTGGATACCCGCCTTGTCGGCCGGGCCACCCGGCTCGACGCTGCTGACGAGCGCGCCCTCGGCCTTCGGCAGCCCGATCGAATCGGCCACGTCCTTCGTCACCTCGCCGATCGCCACCGCGATCCGGCCGCGCGTGACCTTGCCCGTCGCCTTCAGCTGGTCGGCCACGCGCATCGCCTCGTCGATCGGAATCGCGAACGAGATGCCCATGAAGCCGCCGGTACGGCTGTAGATCTGCGAGTTGATGCCGATCACCTCGCCCTGCATGTTGATCAGCGGGCCGCCCGAGTTGCCGGGGTTCACGGCGACGTCGGTCTGGATGAACGGCAGGTAGTCGCCCGTATTGCGGCTCTTCGAGCTGACGATGCCGGCCGTGACCGTGTTGTCGAGGCCGAACGGCGAACCGATCGCGACGACCCACTCGCCGACGCGCACCTTGTTCGAATCGCCAATTGCGACGACCGGCAGGTTCGACGCCTGGATCTTGACGACCGCGACGTCCGTGCGATCGTCGACGCCGATCAGCTTCGCCTTGAATTCACGCTTGTCGGTCAGCGTCACGTAGATGGTGTCCGCATCGTCGACGACGTGCGCATTGGTCATCACGTAGCCGTCGGCCGACACGATGAAGCCCGAGCCGACGCCGCGATTCTGTTCGGTGTCGGGCGGATTGTCCGGCGTCGGCGCGTTTTTCGGATTGCCGCCGCCATTGCCGCCGCCGTTGCCCGGCGCCTGCGGCAGCGGAATGCCGAAGAAGCGGCGGAAGAATTCCGACATGTCGCCGTTGTCGAAACCCGGCGGAAGCACGCCGCGCGGGCCGGGTACCGGCACGTTCGCGGTGGTCCGGATGTTCACGACCGCGGGGCCGACCCTTTCGACGAGATCGGCGAAATCGGGAAGGCTGGCAGCGGGAGACGTGACAGCGACCGCGGTTTGCGGGACGAGCGGCAGGCAGGCACACAGCGCCGCCGCCGCGAGCACTTTGCGCAGCGTGAGTTTCGTCATGTCGGAAGCCGTAGCGTTACTTGGAAGCCTTGTATTCTATGGCAGACGCGAACTGCTGCAACGTAGCCGGCGGCACTTCTCCGAGCACGGTGATCCAGTAGTCGCCGCGGCGCTTCACGAGAACGTTCGTTGCACCGGTGCTGCCCGCGCCTTCCTTGCGTGTATTCTTTTCGGCCGGCTCGATGAAAACCGAGATCGTCGCGAGACCGTCGGTGAAGACGGCCTGATCGACCGGGATCGGCGGCTCACCCGCGTCGCGCGCGGCCATCGGCCGGCGCACTTCGCGAATCTTCTGGAAACCGGCCACGCTCGGGGCGAGCTGCCAGCCCTGCGCTTCCATGTCGACCGTCGCGACCGGCGGCCGTACGACCGTCCAGCCGTTCAGGTTGCGCATGCCGGCCGCGATCGCGGCCTTGTCGCCGCTTGCGCCGCCCGTCTGCAATTGCGAGAACGCGATCTGCTCGAGCACGTGATCGTTCGCATCGAGCGTCTGCGAGCGCAGCAGCAGCCCCGTGCGCGCGTCGGCCCACAGCTTGTACGTGAAGCGGTACGCATCCTTCGGCACGAGCTCGACGACCTGCGCGTCGATCCCCGCCACGCGGTCCTTGCCGAGCGACTTCGCGTCGTAGACGGACATCACGTGCTCGCCGCTCGCGCCGAGCAGCGCGGGGAACGAATCGCGCGTCTGACGGCGCTCGACCACGCACAGCTTGCGCTCGGGCACGAACGTGTACAGCTCGTCGTTATGGCGCAGCAGCTTGCGCGGCTTGCCGTCGAGCGTCTCGATGCGCTCGAACTCGCCGTCGCGGGACGCGACGTGCGCGATGCGCGACGACTGCACATACCCGCCGCGCTGGTAGACGAACGTGCCTTCGTAGCTCTGCTGTTGCGCCGCTTGCTGGACACGGTCGAGCCAGTCGGCGGCACCCTTGCGGGTCGCGACGGGATCGTCCGGTTGCTGGGCGCTGGCAGGAAGGGATTGAACGGACAACAGGGCGGCTGCGCAAAGCAGGAGGGCCGGCAGCCGCTTCCATCCGGAGATGGCGTGATTCAACTGCAATGTCCGCATCGGGTTTATTGGCCTGGCGTGGTGGTCACGGCAGCGCGGATCAGCGGCATCGAACCCGTGACGACGGGCTGCTGCGCGAATTGCTGGTGCGCTTCAAGGTATTGGTCGAGGCTGGCGTCGCGGATGATGTTGACGTCCTGCAGGCCCGGCTGGGCCGATGCCTGCGCAACCGTCACGCGCTGCAGGTTGCCGCCTTGCGGCGCACCGGCCGACGCGACCTGGACGGCGCCCGGGGCACCGGCCGTCTGCATTTGCGGAACGACGATCCACGTCAGCGTGGCCGCCGCGGCGGCAACCGCGAACGCGGGCACGACGCGCCGGCGCAGCGACAGCAGCTTGCGCGCAACGGGTGCGGCCGCCGGCGCGAGCAGGTGCGGCTCGCTTTCGAGCGCAGCCGACATGCGCGCGGTGAACGCGACGCTCAGCGCAGGCGACAGCGCGAGCTCGTCCGAGCGCAGCGCATCGCCGATCAGGTGGTAATGGGCCCACGCAGCGCGATCCGCGCGGTTGAGCTCAGCCAGAAACTGCCCGTTGTCCGGGCCATCGAACATTTCGCCGTCGACCAGCGCGGAAAGGCGCTCGCCGCGCGAGCACGCTTGCGACTGCGTATTGACCGACCCCATGATGCTCCCCATCTTGCACACCCCGTCGTGACTTCACGACTCTAACCGTAACTAGACCCCGACCCGCGTCGCTCCGCCTGTCGCGCTTACCAGCGCTTGCCTTCGGGCGTATCGAGCAGCGGACGCAATTTGGAAGCGATTGCCTCACGTGCGCGGAAGATCCGCGACCGGACCGTCCCGATCGGACAGCCCATCATTTCCGCGATCTCTTCGTAGCTCAGGCCCTCGATCTCGCGCAGCGTAATTGCCTGGCGCAGTTCTTCGGGCAGCAGAGCCATGGCAGCGTTGACCGTCTCGGCAATCTGCTTGCTCATCAACATCGACTCAGGCGTGTTGATATCCCTTAGTTGGTCTGCGTCGGAGAAAGTTTCCGCTTCCTCCGCATCGGCCTCGGTCGAGGTCGGCGCCCGGCGGCCTTGCGTCGCAAGGTAGTTCTTCGCCGTGTTGACGGCAATTCGGTACAACCACGTATAGAACGCCGATTCACCGCGGAATTGCGGCAGCGCACGATACGCCTTGATGAACGCGTCCTGGGCCACATCCTCGACCTCGGCGGGATCCCGCACGAGGCGCGAGATCAGCCGAATGATCTTGCGGTGGTATTTGGAGACCAGGAGTTCGAACGCTGCCTTGTCGCCCTTCTGTACGCGCTCGACCAGAGCCTGATCGATTTCTTTTTCACTCACCTGACAAATCCGTTAACTAGGGATGCAACGCGGAGCGATATTGTAGCGTTCCCGCGCCGGCCGCTGGTTACGGTAGGTAACCGTGCCGCCGTCAAACCCGCCCCGCCGCGCCCGCCGTTCTCGCCAGCACGGAAAGCGCGCTGAACGATGCGGCGTCGAGCGCATCGGCCGGAATCAGCAGCGGCCGGGCCCGCCGGGCGCCCTGCCCGACTGACAGCACCAGCAGCAGGCTGCTCCAGTGCGCATGGCCCGTCACGCGGCCGCGGGCCAGCAGGCGCCCGGTGCGGCTAAACGCCGCGACTTCCCCGAATGCGTCGATCTGCAACTCGGCCGGCAGCCGACGGGCACAGGCCCGCGCAGCGCACACGGCCAGCAGCGCGGCCGTCACGGCCGACACGCCTGCGCCGGCGGCAGCGCCCGCGCGCGGCGCCCAGAACAGGTAGGCCGACGCGGTAGCCGATGCGACGAACACGGCCAGCACGAGATACGACACGGCCGAGGCCCGCAACGCAAAGCGCTGCGGACGCCCGGCCGGAGCATCGAATGGACTCGTCAAGCGATTGCGGCGTCAGACGCGCTTGAACACCAGCGTGCCGTTGGTGCCGCCGAAGCCGAAGTTGTTCTTCACGGCAACGTCGATCTTCATGTCACGCGCGGTGTTCGCGCAGTAGTCGAGATCGCACTCCGGGTCCTGGTTGAAGATGTTGATGGTCGGCGGCGACACGTTGTTGTGCAGCGCCAGCACCGTGAACACCGATTCGAGGCCGCCCGCGCCGCCCAGCAGGTGGCCCGTCATCGACTTCGTCGAGTTCACGACGATCTTGTACGCATGCTCGCCGAAGGCCGCCTTCACCGCGTCCGACTCGTTCTTGTCGCCCAGCGGCGTCGACGTGCCGTGCGCGTTCAGGTACTGGACCTCGTCCGGGTTCACGCCGGCGTCGCGCAGTGCCGCGACCATGCAGCGGCGCGGGCCGTCCATGTTCGGCGCGGTCATATGGTACGCGTCGCCCGTCATGCCGAAGCCCGAGACTTCCGCGTAGATCTTGGCACCGCGTGCCTTCGCCGCTTCGTACTCCTCGAGCACCATCACGCCGGCACCCTCGCCCAGCACGAAGCCGTCGCGGTCCTTGTCCCACGGACGGGATGCGCTGGCCGGATCGTCGTTGCGGGTCGACAGCGCACGCGCCGCCGCGAAACCGCCGATGCCGAGCGGCGACACCGTCGATTCGGCGCCGCCCGCGACCATCACGTCGGCGTCGCCGGCCTGGATCAGGCGCGCTGCGAGGCCGATGCTGTGCAGGCCGGTCGTGCAGGCCGTCACGGCCGCGAGGTTCGGGCCCTTCAGGCCGAACATGATGCTCAGGTGACCCGAGATCATGTTGATGATCGAACCCGGCACGAAGAACGGCGAAATCCGGCGCGCGCCGCGATCGACGTAGGTCTGGTGCGTATCTTCGATCATCGGCAGGCCGCCGATGCCGGAGCCGACCAGCACGCCGATGCGTTCCGCATTGGCTTCGTTCACTTCCAGCCCGCTGTCCTTGATGGCCTGGACGCCGGCGGCGATGCCGTAATGGATGAACGTATCCATGTTTCGGGCTTCCTTCGCCGGGATGTACTCCTCGGCGACGAAACCCTTCACTTCGCCCGCGAATTGGCAGGCGAGGTTCGACGCATCGAACTTCGTGACGGTGGCAATACCGGACTTGCCGGCGACGAGATTGGCCCAGCCGTCGGCAACATTATTGCCAACAGGCGAAATCAGCCCCAGGCCTGTAACAACAACACGACGGCGGCTCACGGTAACCTCTTTTCCATTATTGGATGACAAAAACAAAAGCCACAGTGGCCACAGGAACCAGCCCTGCGAGCCCTGTGGCTGTTAGTCCGTCCGGCGCGAAGCCGGCAGGATGGCGCGTCAATCGCGAAGATCGCGGCGACGTGGCGGACAAGCGCGAAAGGCGCTCGTTACGCCTTGACGTTTGCGCGAGCGTAGTCGATCGCTTGCTGAACCGTCGTGATCTTCTCTGCTTCTTCGTCCGGGATTTCCATGCCGAACTCGTCTTCCAGAGCCATCACCAGTTCGACGGTGTCGAGCGAGTCGGCGCCCAGGTCGTTCACGAACGAAGCTTCGTTCTTGATCTCGGCTTCGGCGACGCCCAGTTGTTCAGCGACGATCTTCTTGACACGTTGTTCGATGTTGTCCATTACCCCTCCGAGGGAAAGTTCAGATTTACAAGTGCGCGCATTTTATCAGGTTTGCTGACGCCAAAACGCGCGTTGGCTTGATGGTCTATCAAGCACCGATCCGCCTGAAAAACGGGATACGGCGCGGATGGTAAACGAAAATCGTTACGACATGTACATGCCGCCGTTCACGTGCAGCGTCGTACCGGTGATGTAACCGGCTTGCGGCGATGCGAGGAACGCGACGGCATGGGCGATGTCTTCCGGGCTGCCGAGGCGGCCGAGCGGAATCTGGGTCTTGAGCGCGGCCTGCTGTTCTTCCGGCAGCGTCTTCGTCATGTCGGTGTCGATGAAGCCCGGCGCCACGCAGTTCACGGTGATGCCGCGGCTGCCGATTTCACGTGCAAGCGCACGCGTCATGCCCGCCACGCCGGCCTTCGCAGCCGCGTAGTTGACCTGACCCGGGTTGCCGGCCGAGCCGACCACCGACGTGATGTTGATGATGCGGCCGCCACGCGCCTTCATCATCGGGCGGAGCACGGCGCGCGACAGGCGGAACACCGACTTCAGGTTGGTGTCGATCACCGCGTCCCAGTCCTCGTCCTTCATCCGCATCGCGAGCTGGTCCTGCGTGATGCCCGCGTTGTTGACGAGCACGTTCAGCGCGCCGAATTCCTTCACGGTCGCGTCGATCAGCGCCTCGGCGGCTGCCGCGTCGTTGACGTTCAGCACCGCGCCGCGGCCCGTGACGCCCGCTTCCGCGAACGCTGCGGTAATGGCAGCGGCGCCCGATTCGCTCGTCGCCGTGCCGATCACCGTCGCACCCAGGCGGGCGAGTTCGAGCGCGATCGAACGGCCGATGCCGCGCGATGCGCCGGTGACGATCGCAACCTGTTTATCGAGAGTCTTGTCCATGAATCGAATATCCGTCTCTTGAGAAAAGGTGCCGCGTCAGGCGGTCACCAGCTTGAGCGCTTCGTCGAGCGAAGCCGGATCGAATACCGACGCGCCCGTCAGGTTGCCGTCGATGCGCTTCGTCAGGCCGGCGAGCACCTTGCCCGGACCGCATTCGATCACGTGCGTGACACCCGTGCCGGCGATGTGCCGCACGCACTCGACCCAGCGCACCGGGCCTGCGGCCTGGCGCACCAGCGCATCCTTGATCGCAGCCGGATCGCTGACCACGGCGACGTCGATGTTGTTGACGACCGGAATCTGCGGCGCCTTGACGTCGACGTTCGCAAGATAGTCGCGCAGTTGATCCGACGCCGGCTTGAGCAGCGACGAATGGAACGGCGCCGACACCGGCAGCGGCAGTGCGCGCTTCGCGCCCTTCGCCTTTGCGATTTCGCAGGCCTTTTCGACCGCGGCCTTGTTGCCTGCGATAACGACCTGCGCGGGTGCATTGAAGTTCACCGCTTCGACGACGCCCGCTTCCGCGGCTTCGGCGCAAACCGCACGCACCGTGTCGTCATCGAGGCCCAGGATCGCGGCCATGCCGCCCTGGCCGACCGGCACGGCCGTCTGCATCGCCTGCGCGCGGAAGCGCACGAGCGGCACCGCGTCCTTGAACGCGAGTGCGCCTGCGGCGACGAGCGCCGTGTATTCACCGAGGCTGTGGCCGGCAACGATCGCCGGCGCCGGGCCGCCTGCCTGCTGCCACGCGCGATAGCACGCATAGGCTGCGGTCAGCATCACGGGCTGCGTGTTGGTGGTGAGGTTCAGCTCTTCGGCCGGGCCTTCGGCGATCAGCTTGCCGAGATCCTGATTGAGTGCATCGGACGCTTCCTGGAGCGTCTCGCGCACGACGGCCAGATCGGCGAATGCGTTGAGCATGCCGACCGCCTGCGAGCCCTGCCCCGGAAATACGAATGCAAATTTCATATCGTCCCCAATTGAATCGATTCGGACGGCGCGCACGAATGGCGCGCCGATGGGATCCGCGCGCAGCAGTCGCGCGCCGCGGATCAGTAGCGGAAGACCGACGCGCCCCAGGTGAAGCCGCCGCCGACGCCTTCGATCAGCACGTGCTGGCCGCGCTGGATGCGACCGTCGCGCACCGCGGTATCGAGCGCCAGCGGGATCGACGCGGCCGACGTGTTGCCGTGCTGGTCGACCGTCACGACCATGCGCTCCTGCGGCAGGCCGAGCTTGCGACAGGTGCTGGTCATGATGCGGATGTTGGCCTGGTGCGGAATCAGCCAGTCGATCTGCTCGGGCGCGAGATTCGCCTTCGCGAGCGCCTCGATCGCGACCTTCTCGAGCACGTTGACCGCGAGCTTGAACACGGCCTGCCCGTCCATGTACAGGAACGCGCTGCCTTCGATCACGCCTCGGTTGACGTTGCCCGGCGTGCAGAGGATGTGCGAATAGCTGCCGTCCGCGTGCAGCGCGCTGCCGAGCACGCCCGGCTCTTCCGACGCGGACAGGATGACCGCGCCCGCGCCGTCGCCGAACAGCACGCAGGTCGTGCGGTCCTTGAAGTCGAGAATGCGCGAGAACGTCTCCGCGCCGACGATGAGCGCCGTGCGGTGCTGGCCGCTGCGGATGAAGCTGTCGGCCGTCGCCATCGCGTACGCGAAGCCCGAACACACGGCCTGCACGTCGAACGCCGCGCCGCCGTTCTTGATGCCGAGCTTGTTCTGCAGCAGGCACGCGGTGCTCGGGAACACGAAATCGGGGGTCGAAGTCGCTACGATGATCAGGTCGATCGACTGCGGATCGATGCCGGCGGCTTCGATCGCGCGACGCGACGCCTCGAGCGCGAGGTCGCTGGTGGTGACGTCCGGTGCGGCGAAATGGCGCGCATGGATACCCGTGCGCGCCACGATCCATTCATCGCTCGTCTCGATGCCTTCCTTCGCAAGACGATCGGTCAACTGCTGGTTCGTGACGCGGTCAGGCGGCAGGTAGCTGCCCGTGCCGAGCACGCGGGAATAGAGAGTCGATTGGGCCATTTATGCTTTAGAGGATTGCGCAGCGGAAGGTTCGGCGTGATGGCCTGCGGCGGGGCTTGCATGGCCCGCGCCGCCCGAGTCGTGTTCGCCTTCGCCGAGCGACACTGAATTATCCGCCATCGCGCGCGCGAGGCGCTCCAGCACGCCGTTTTTGACGGCATCATACCCGCGTTTGATCGCCCACTCAAACGCATAGGCATCGGCCGAACCGTGGCTCTTGATCACGAGGCTTTTCAGCCCCAGCAGCGCCGCGCCGTTGTACTGGCGGTGGTCGACGCGCTTCTTGAAACGCATCAGGACAGGCAGCGCGAGCAGCGCCATCAGCTTCGACATCAGCGAACGGCCGAACTCCTCGCGGATGATGTCCGACAGCATCTGCGCGAGCCCCTCGGACGTCTTCAGCGCGACGTTGCCGACGAAGCCGTCGCACACGATCACGTCGACCGTGCCCTTGTAGATGTCGTTGCCTTCGACGTTGCCGCGGAAATTGAGCGTGCTGGCGCGCAGCAGTTCGCCTGCGCGCTTGATCGTCTCGTTGCCCTTGATCATCTCTTCGCCGATGTTCAGCAGGCCGATCGTCGGACGTTCCTTGCCTTCGAGCGCCGCCACGAGTGCGTGCCCCATTTCCGCGAACTGCAGCAGGTGCTGCGGTTCGCAGTCGACGTTCGCGCCGAGGTCCAGCATCATCGTGTAGCCGGTCGGGTTCGGCAGGGCGAACGCGATCGCGGGCCGCTCGATGCCGGGCAGCGTCTTGAGTACGTAACGGGAAACGGCCATCAGCGCGCCGGTATTGCCGGCGGAGATGCAGGCCTGCGCCGCGCCTTCCTTGACGTGGTTGAGCGCGACGCGCATCGAAGAATCCTTCTTCTTGCGCAGCGCCACTTCGACAGGGTCGTCCATCGCCACGACTTCGGTGGCGGGAACGATGGTCAGCGCGGGATCGTCGAGGGCTTTCAGCTTCTTCAGCTGAGCGCGGATCGCGCTTTCGATGCCGACGAGCATCAGGTGCGCATCGGGATGCGCGCGGACGAACTTGACTGCCGCGGGAACGGTCACGGACGGGCCGTGGTCGCCTCCCATGCAATCGATTGTGAGCTTTACGGTCATGGAATGCGACGAATTTCAGGCACAAAAAAGCGGCAGTTGAATGCCGCCTTTTTGTTGAGCCAGGAAAGTGTCAAGCGAACCAGTTGTCACGCGAACGGCAAGCGTAGCGCGCAACGCGTGACTTGACGCTTAGTCGTTCTTCGTCTTGACGACTTTCTTGCCGCGGTAGTAGCCGTTCGGGCTGACGTGGTGACGCAGATGCACTTCACCCGTGCTCGGCTCGACTGCCAGCGGCGCTGCCGTCAGGAAATCGTGCGAACGATGCATGCCGCGCTTCGACGGCGACTTCTTGTTTTGCTGGACTGCCATGACTAACTCCTAAATAATTTTCCGGATTCTAACACAGCCCGATCCGGCGCTTAACTACCCTGGCCCAAAGCCTTTACGCCTTCCCGCGCCACAACTGCTTAGTGTTTCTTGGTGCCGTCACCGTCCTTCTTCAACGCTTCCAGCGCTGCGAACGGATTCGGCCGTTTGCCTTCGTCCCCGGCTTCGCCGGACGCTTCGTCCGACTCTTCCGCGGGACCGCTCGCACCCGACACGAGGCTTTCGTGAACTGCCGGGCAAACCTCGTGCTTGGGCACGAGCGGCAACGAAAGCAGCAATTCCTCTTCGATCAAGTCGACGAGATCGAACTGGCGTGAGCCCACGATCACATCGGCTTCATCGTCGTCGAGCGGAAATTCTTCAGCTTCTTCTTCGGTCGCGACGACCCGGTACGTCATGTCGACGTCGAACGTCTGGTCGTACGGGGTCATGCAGCGCTGGCACGTGAGCCACGCATGGCCGTGCACCGCAAGGCGCAGATACGGCTGCTGCCCGTCGGCGCCGTCGTCCTGCAATTCCTTCTGGGTGAACCCTTCCGCCTGCCATGTGAAGACCGTGTCGCGATCTGGCGCGTCCGCGGGCACTTCGTTTAACATGCGCGGCAGTTGCGAGAGGCGCACCGCACCGGCTGCCTGCCGCCCGCTGCGGGCGAACTCGAACAGGTCGATTGCATGCGGATCAAGCGCCGCAGCCGGTTTGCCAGAAGAAGTGTTCATATGCGCTCCTGCCTACAGGCTGACTTGCGAATCCGGCTTGGTACCGCTCGCGTACGGCTCATCCACGGATGACGTACTTTACTTCCGAAGACCCGGCAGGCGCCACCACAACGGAAGCCTGCCGACGAAAAGCGGGAAAGCATACCTGTTTTACCTTTTGCGGTCAATCACTTAAGCTTGCGTCCGCGCAACGCCACACAACACCCGACGACTCACCGATCCAACCGACCATGCCGGATACCGTTTGCCGCCCGCCGCGGCTGATTCTTGCCTCCAGTTCACGCTACCGCCGCGCGCTCCTCGAGCGCCTCGGCCTCCCCTTCGACGTCGTGTCGCCCGACCTCGACGAAACCCCGCACGACGGCGAAATGCCGGCCGCGACCGCCCTGCGGCTCGCCGGCGCGAAAGCGCGCGCCGTCGCCGCCACCATCGACGCGCCGGACGGCGTGCTCGTGATCGGGTCGGACCAGGTCGCGACCTTCGACGGCCTCCAGATCGGCAAGCCCGGCACCCATGAGCGTGCGCTCGCACAACTCGTGTCGATGCAGGGCCGAGAAGTCGAATTCCACAGCGCGCTCTGCCTGTACGACAGCCGGACGGGCGAAGCACAGGTCGAGGACATCGTCACGCACGTGCGCTTCCGCTCGCTGCCCGAGGCCGAACTCGACGCGTACCTGCGCGCCGAAACGCCGTACGACGTCGCCGGCAGCGCGAAGTCCGAAGGGCTCGGCATCGCGCTGCTCGACGCGATCGACTCGAACGATCCGACCGCGCTCGTCGGTCTGCCGCTGATCGCGCTCACGCGCATGCTGCGCGCCGCCGACTATCCGTTGTTTGCAACCACCCGTGGAGACCGCGCATGACCGCCGGCACGCTTTACCTCGTCCCGAACACGCTCGGCGAAGGCGACGAGTCGATGCTCGCGGCCGTCCTGCCCGCGACCGTGCAGGCACGCGCCGGCACGCTCGGCTATTACATCGGCGAGAACGCGAAGACGACACGTGCATTTCTGAAGAAGATCGGCACGACGCGCCCGATCCAGGAAATCGAGATCAGCGAACTGAACGTCAACACGCCGGCCGGCGCCATCGACCGGCTGCTCGCGCCCGTGCTGGCCGGTGCGGACGCCGGCCTCGTGTCCGAAGCCGGCTGCCCGGCCGTCGCCGACCCCGGTGCCTTGCTGGTGCGCCGCGCGCACGAACGCGGCGTGAAGGTGGTGCCGCTCGTCGGGCCGAGTTCGATCCTGCTCGCGCTGATGGCATCGGGCCTGAACGGACAGAGCTTCGCATTCAACGGCTACCTGCCGGTCGACGCGGCCGCGCGCGCCAAACGCCTGCGCGAACTCGAGCAACTGTCACGCAAGGCGCGCCAGACGCAGATCTTCATCGAAACGCCGTACCGGAATCAGGCGATGCTCGACACGCTCGTCGCGACCTGCGCGCCGTCGACGCAGATCTGCGTCGCGGCTGACCTGACCCTCCCGACCGAGACGATCGCGAGCCGTACCGTTGCGGACTGGAAAAAGGCGCCTGCGCCGAATCTGCACAAGCGCCCTGCGATCTTCCTGCTGCTGGCGAACTGAACGCGGCAGGCGAACCGCCTGGTGAACGGCGGGCCATCGCGGCCCGCCCGCCTCCGGTCAGCGCAGGCTGACCGACGCACCGCCGGCCGTCAGCGCCTTCATCGCGGCGCCGCCGACGGCCGCGCCAAACTTGCGCGCGACGCGGTTCGTCAGGCTTTCCTTCACCGTATAGTCGACGAGATCCGGCGCCTTCAGCACGTCGCGCGCGACCGTGTCGGTCGTGCCGTAGCCGTCCGCAAGCCCGAGCTCGACGCTCTTCTCGCCGGTCCAGAACAGGCCCGAGAACATGTCGGGCGTCTCGTGCAGCCGCTTGCCGCGGCCATCCTTCACGGCCTTGATGAACTGCGCGTGCACCTGGTCGAGCAATGCCTGCGCATGCGCGTCCATCTTCGGCGTTTCCGGCGAGAAGGGGTCGTAGAAGCCCTTGTTTTCGCCCGACGTATGCAGGCGCCGATCGACACCGAGCTTGCCCATCAGCCCGGTAAAGCCGAACCCGTCCATCAGCACGCCGATCGACCCGACGATGCTCGCCTTGTCGACGAAGATCTTGTCGGCCGCGGACGCGATGTAATAGCCGCCCGATGCGCACATGTCGGTCACGACGACATACAACGGCTTGTCCGGATGCTTCGCGCGCAGCCGGCGGATCTCGTCGTAGACCATCCCGGCCTGCACCGGGCTGCCGCCCGGGCTGTTGATCCGCAGCACGACCCCGACGGTGCCGTCGTCGTCGAACGCGGCGTCGAGCGCGGTATTGATGTCCTCGGCGTTTGCGTTCACGCCGGCCGCGATCTCGCCGTCGATCGTCACGAGGGCCGTATGTCGCCCGCTCGACGAAAACTTCGAATCGCTCGAGAAATCGATCAGCGCGAACGCGAACAGCACGAATACGGCGAGGAACGCGAAGCGGAAGAAGATCTTCCAGCGCCGCGCCGCGCGCTGCTCCTTGACGGCCGCGAGCGCGATCCGCTCGAGCGCCGCGCGCTCCCAGTTCGGTTCACGGCTGTCGGGACGGGAGGAGGAATCCGGGGAATTCGGTTGGTCGGCCATGCAGGGTTGTCGTTAGTCGGTCGTAGCGGGAACGGCGGGACGCAGGTCGGCGTCGGGCACCCAGAATACCGCACGCCCGTCGGACGTGTCGCGCTCGTCGACCTCGACCGGCCGCAGGCGGCCACCCCGGCACGGGCCGCCGACGCACTTGCCGGTGTTCGGCTCGTAGATCGCGCCATGCGTCGCGCACATCAGGTAGAGGCCCGACGATTCGAAGAACTGCCCTTCGGCCCAGTCGAGCTCCATCGGCACATGCGCGCAGCGATTCAGGTAGCCGTATGCCTGGCCCTCGTAGCGCACGAAGAACACGACGGCCTGCTCGCCGCGCAGCGTCGCGTCGACGCGCACGCCGGCGCCGCCGTCGGCCAGGGCATCCGATGCGCACACGCGCACGGCGTCCGGCGCCGCGCTCACGCGTGCTCCCGCAGCCACGCGG
>NZ_VWWH01000112.1:0-18617 GCF_011753045.1 Burkholderia sp. Ap-955 | reverse complement strand
CCCGGGCCGGCCCCGCCGCGAACGGCGGTCAGGCGCCGGCCGCGGCTGCGCCCGATCCGGCGCAAACGCCCGCCCCGCGTGGCTCAAACATCAGAAGGATCAATGGTTCAGCCCTCAATTCACCCCAACGAAATTGCTCCGAATTGCGGCCCGTTCGCGTTAAACTGCGCCAAGCTGTATTCAACAAAGACATCTTCGCCACTATGGCATCCACGATACGAGGATAGGTTCGATGCGCACTACCGGCTCATCCGGGGCAATGACCCTGCTCACCGAACACGACGCGGCCGACGGCCGCGAACTGCGCTCGCTCCGGCTCGAAGCAACGAGCGACGGCAAGAGCGTGCTGCTGATCGAAGTCGACGAACGCAAGCCCGGCATCCACCGCGAAGTCCGCTACGAGATCACGCCGGCCGAACTGATCGCGGCGATCCGCTCGCACGGCGCCGAGCTCCCCGGCGAAAACCACGGCGCCGCGTCGCTCGCCCGCACCTCCTCCTGATTTCGAACGGTGAGCCGCGCGCAACGCGCCGGCTCACCGCGCCCCGCCGCCGTCAGGCACTTTGCGTTATTCCCGCCGCTGACTTGAAAAAGGCCGATAATCGGCCCATCTGCGTGCTTTCCGCGCGCGTTTCCTTTTCGGCCAGCCGTCATGCTCCTCCGCGACCTCGTCGCCCAATACGGGCCGCTTCTCGTCTTCGCCAACGTGCTCGCGGCGGCCATCGGGCTGCCGGTGCCCGCGATGCCGACGCTCGTGCTGTTCGGCGCGATGTCCGCGATGCATCCGGCGATGATCGGCTCGCAACTGGTCACGGTGGTCGCGCTGTCGGTGCTCGGCGCACTGATCGGCGACACCGTGTGGTACCTCGCCGGCCGGCGCTTCGGCGGCACGACGCTGAAGACGATCTGCCGCCTGTCGCTGTCGCGTGACAGCTGCGTGAAGAAAACCGAACGCTTCTTCGGCCGCTACGGCGTGCGCGTGCTCGCCGTCGCGCGCTTCATTCCGGGGCTGTCGCTCGTGTCGGTGCCGATGGCCGGCGCGTTCGGCACGCGCTATCGCACGTTCCTCGGCTACGACGCGCTCGGCGCCGCGCTGTGGACGATCGTCGGGCTGATGGTCGGGCTGATGTTCGCTCGCCAGATCGACTGGCTGTTCGCCGGTGCGGGCCAGCTCGGCCGCGTGGCGCTGCTGGCGGCCGTCGCGGTGCTGGCGGTGTACGCGGCGATCCGCTGGATGCGCCGCCGCGCGCTGATCCGCCAGCTCGCGAGCGCGCGGGTCGGCGTCGACGAGCTCGACGCGATGCTGCGCGATACGTCCGCGCCGGTGGTCCTCGACGTGCGCTCGCCCGAGCACCGCAAGCTCGATCCGTTCACGATTCCCGGTGCACAGTTCGCCGACGAACGCCAGATCGGCGACATCGTCGCGCGCTATCCGATCACGCAGAAGTTCGTCGTGTATTGCTCGTGCCCGAACGAGTTCACGGCCGCGCTGATGGCGAAGCGCCTGCTCGACGCCGGCTTCACCGATGCGCTCGCGCTGCGCGGCGGCCTCGATGCATGGCGCGATACGGGCCGCCAGCTCACGTCGCTCGTGGAAGACATGCCCGCTGCGAACGATCCGGTCGCGGGGCTGCACAAGCCGGCCTGATCGTTTCGATCGAAGGCCGGCCGTGCGAGTCGGGGGCGCCTGCGCCCCCTGCGATCAGAACGCGTGCAGCGGCAGGTTCACGACCAGACGGTACTCGGTGTTCGTCGCGTCCGAGTAGTGTGCCGAACCGGCGTGCCACATCGCGATGAACGTGACCTTCGTGTCCTTCAGCTTGCCGCTCTGGAACGTGTACGACGGGATGAAGCCGAACTCGTGGTGACGGCCCTGCACCGGTGCGCCGTTGCTCCAGTAGATGCTCGACTTGCTCGGGTCGTTCGCCGCACCCGCGCTGCCGTCCGCACCCCAGCCCGTCACGCCCCAGACCATCGCCTTGAAGCCCGGCAGGCCCGCTTCCTTGCCGTAGAACGTGTAACGCAGCTGCAGCGACTTTTCATGCGGCGCGTTGTAGTCGACGTCCATCGAGTTGGTCAGGAAGATGCCGTTCGTTTCGTTCAGGTAATCGAAGAACTGGTCGCCGAGCACCTGCTGGAAGCCGAGCAGCAGCTCGTGCGGGCCGTGCTGCGCGGCCAGCGACAGGCTGTATGCGTTGTTGTTGATCTTGCCTTGCAGCGCATCGCCCGTGTCGTGCGTCGAGTAGACGTTGCCGAAGCCCGTCCACTTGATCGTCTGTGGGCTGCCGATGCTGTGCTTCACCGACGCGTAGTACTGGTGCCACACGTCGTCGGCCTGGTTCGCGTACAGCGCGACTTCGCCGTTCGGCGAGTAGTCCCACGTGCCGCCGACGTACGACAGGCGGTTGATGCGCGTGCCGCCGTATTGCGTCGTCAGGTTGGTGAGCGTCGTATGACCACGCGCGTCGGTCTTCGTGAAGCTGCCGGCCTCGAGCATCACGTTCTTGAATTCATTGCTGACGAGGGTCGCACCGAGGAACGTCGGCGGCAGCGCACGGTTGTCGTGCTGTTCCATGAACGGGTTGTCGACGGCCTGCAGACCGTACTTGACCACCGTGTTCGAGATGCGCGCCTTCACGTCGTAGATGCCGGGATAGGCCCAGGCGAGCTGGTTGCCGCCACCGCCGCCCTTCGCGATGTGCACCATGCTGCCGGCGCCCTTGCCGCCGTCGAGCTTCAGCGCCGCATACAGCGATGCGTCGAAACCGATGCCGATCAGGCCCGTCGTATAGCCCGACTCGAAGTTGGCCATCGCGCCCTGGACCCACGCGTGGCGATGCGGCCCGCCCTTGGCGTCGAGCACGTCCGCATAGTTGCGGAACAGGAAGTTGAGATGGCTGTCGGCGATGAAGCCCTTCGACTGCGACTGCGCCGACGGCTCGTCGGGCGGCGTGACGGCCTGGTTCGCTTCGGCGTTGATGACGGCGTTCGGGGTCGTTGCCTGCGCAACGGTCGTGCCCGGTGCGGCCTGTGCGACCGTCAGCGGTGCGGGGGCCGCGTCGTCGGCGTGCGCAACGCCCGTCAGCGAGACACCGGCGAGCGCCGGCAGCCCCCAGGCCAGCAGCATTTTCGATGCCGTCCCGATCGTCTTCTGTTTTTTCATCGTAATTCTCGTCTTGTGTTGATATCGTCCACGCCGGTTGCGATCCGCTCCCGGCCCCCCGGCGCACCCGATCAAGGACGCGCCTGTACCCGCGGCGCGAAGATCGTTCGCGCCGCACCTACCCCTGTTGACCTGCCTTGGTTATGTTTGCTGCGTCACTTCAGCTCACGCCACACCCGCGCGGATGCACGCGACACGCGCGGCCGACCCCTGCCGAACTTCCGGCAGCGGCACGACCTGCGCGCACGCTTCGATCGCGACCGGGCAGCGCGTGCGGAACGCGCAGCCGGACGGCGGGTTGAGCGGCGAGGGCATCTCGCCCGCCAGCAGCATCGGACGGCGAGCACGCTCGCGCGCCGGCTCCGGCGTCGGCGCCGCGTCGAGCAGCGCCTTCGTATACGGGTGCTGCGGCACGCCGTACACGTCATGCCGCGTGCCGAACTCCATCACGCGGCCGAGATACATCACGAGCACACGCTGGCTGATGGCCTTCACCACCGCCAGATCGTGCGCAACGAACAGATAGGACAACGACAGTTCGCGTTGAAGGTCGCGCAGCAGGTTCACGATCTGCGCCTGGATCGACACGTCGAGCGCCGATACGGGTTCGTCGCAGATCACGAGCTTCGGCTCGCCGATCAGTGCGCGCGCGATGCCGACGCGCTGGCACTGCCCGCCGGAAAATTCGTGCGGATAACGCAGCAGGTGATGCGCGTTCAGGCCGACGCGTTCGAGCATCGTGACGACGCGGCGGCGCACCTCGGTGCGGCCGAGGCCGGCCTGGTGCGTGACGAGCGGCTCCGCGACGACCTGTTCGATCGTCATGCGCGGATCGAGCGACGCGAGCGGATCCTGGAAGATCATCTGCACTTCGCGCCGCATCGTGGTGCCGCGCAGGTGATCGGGCGCCACGGCTTCGCCGCGCCATTTCACCGTGCCGGCCGTCATCGGCACGAGGCCGATCAGCGCACGCGCGAGCGTCGACTTCCCGCAGCCCGATTCGCCGACGAGCCCGACCGTCTCGCCGCGCTTCACGTCGAACGACACGCCGTCGACGGCGCGCAGCGTCCCCTTCGGCGACCACGGATAGCCGCCGAGCGGCACGCGGAAATGCACTTTCAGACCTTCGACGGACAGCAGCGTGTCGTCCGTCGCGCCGGCTTGTCGGCGTTCATCGACGCTCATCGCAGACCTCCCGTCAGATCGGCCACGGGACGGTGGCACGCGCGCACCGCGCCCACGGCGCCATAGGTTTCGAGCGCGGGACGCGCCGCGCCACAGCGTTCTTCCGCATACGTGCAGCGCTTCGCGAACGCGCAGCCGGCCGGCGCGGTGCCGGGCATCGGCGGATTGCCGGGAATCGCGACGAGCGGCGCATCGTCCGCGTCGGTCAGGCGCGGCAGCGCGTTGAGCAGGCCGATCGTGTACGGATGCGACGGCGCCGCGAAGATCGATTCGGCGGGCGCATATTCGACGGTGCGGCCCGCATACATGACCATCACGTCGTCCGCGAGGCCCGCGACCACGCCCATGTCGTGCGTGATCAGCACGATCGCGGTGCCGCGCTCACGGTTCAGCTCGCGCAGCAGGTCGATAATCTGCGCCTGCACGGTCACGTCGAGCGCGGTGGTCGGCTCGTCGGCGATCAGGATTTCCGGCTCGGACAGCAGCGCCATCGCGATCATCACGCGCTGGCGCATGCCGCCCGAAAACTCGTGCGGATACATGCGGATGCGGCGTGCGGCATCGGGGATGCGCACCGATTCGAGCGCCTCGATCGCGCGCTTCGTGGCTTCCTTGCGCGACAGCTTGCGATGCAGCTGCAGCGTCTCGGTCATCTGCCGCTCGATCGTCAGGAACGGATTGAGCGACGTCATCGGATCCTGGAAGATCATCGCGATCCGGTCGCCGCGCACCTTGTTCAGCGCGCGCGCATCCATCTCCAGGAGGTTTTCGCCGCGATAGCGCGCGGCGCCGGTGGTCGAGCCGTTGCCGGCCAGCAGGCCGAGCATCGCCATCACGGTCTGGCTCTTGCCCGAGCCCGATTCGCCGACGATGCCGAGCGTCTTGCCGGCTTCGAGCGAGAACGACACGCCGCTCACGGCGTCCACTGGCGGCGCGTCCTTGCGCGTGAAGCGCACGCCGAGGTTGTCTACTTCAAGCAGTGCCGACATCTTTAGCGATCCTTCGGGTCGAGCGCGTCACGCAGGCCATCGCCGACGAAGTTCACGCAGTAAAGCGTCACGCACAGCATGACGGCCGGGGCCAGCAGCAGCCACGGCATCGATTCCAGTTTCTGCGCGCCGTCCTGGATCAGCACGCCCCAGCTCGTCATCGGTTCCTGCACGCCGAGGCCGAGGAACGACAGCACCGATTCGGTCAGCACGATGCCCGGCACCGAGACCGTCGCGTACACGACGACCACGCCGAGCAGGTTCGGCACGATGTGGCGCCGCACGATCGACGCCGGCGATACGCCGATCGCCCGTGCCGCATCGACGAACTCGCGGCTGCGCAACGACAGCGTCTGGCCGCGCACGACACGCGCCATGTCGATCCACGAGAACGCGCTGATGGTCAGCACGACCAGCATGAACGAGCGGCCGAACAGGGTCATCATCAGGATCGCGATCAGCAGGTACGGGATCGCGTACATCATGTCGACGATGCGCATCATCACGGAATCGACGCGGCCGCCCGCGAAGCCCGCGATCGCGCCCCATGCGACGCCGAACAGGCCCGACACGAGCGTGCCGAGCAGGCCGACCTCGATCGACACGCGGCCGCCGATCAGCGTCCGCACCAGCAGGTCGCGGCCGAGCTCGTCGGTGCCGAACCAGTGTTGGTTCGCCCAGGTCGGCGGCAGGCTGATGGAGCCCCAGTCGCTCGCGGCGGGATCGGCCGCGAGCAGCCACGGGCCGACGAAACAGGCGAGCGTGATGAGCGCGAGCAGCACGAGGCTGAACACGGCCGCACGGTTGTGAAGGAAGCGCGCCATCGCAAGCGCGAGCGGCGAGCGCGAACGCGGCGGCGAGTCGGTCTGCACGGGCAGGCCGACGACGGGAGTAGTCGGAGTCATCGCTGTGCCTCGCTCAATAACGGATGCGCGGATCGAGCCACGCGTAAGCGAGGTCGACCAGCAGGTTGAACAGCACCGCGCAAACGGTCGTCAGCACGACGAGGCCGAGCACCAGCGTGTAGTCGCGGTTGATGGCACCGTTCACGACGAGCTGCCCGAGCCCCGGCAGCGCGAATACCGATTCGGTGACGACAGCCGCCGTGATCGACGTGATGCAGACCGTGCCGAACAGCGACACGACCGGCATCAGCGCGGGCTTCAGCGCATGGCGCAGCACGATCGTCGAGCCCGGCAGGCCCTTCGCGCGCGCGGTGCGGATGTAGTTGCTCGACAGCGTCTCGATCATCGAGCCGCGCATCACGCGCGCGAGCAGCGACATGTTGATGAAGGTCAGCAGCACGATCGGCAGCAGCCGGTACTGCCAGCCGCCGTCGCCCCAGCCGCCCGCGGGCAGCCAGCCGTTGCCGGACGACGTCTTCAGCAGGATCGCGAAGATCCACACGAGCACGGGACCGAGCACGAACGGCGGCACGACATTGCCGACGTTGCCGATCAGCATCACGACGCGGTCGATAAAGCTGTCGCGGCGCACGGCCGCGACGGTGCCGAGCAGCACGCCGAACACGATCGAGATCGGGATCGACACGCCGCCCACGCCGAGGCTCACGGGCAGCGCCTTCTTCACGAGATCGTTCACCGACCAGTCGACGTAGCGGAACGACGGACCGAGATCGCCATGCAGCAGCGAATCGAGGTACATCAGGTACTGCTTCCACAGCGGCTGATCGAGGTGGTACTTCGCGTTCAGGTTCGCGAGCGTCGCGGCGGACAACTGCTTTTCCGTATCGAACGGACCGCCGGGCGTGAAGTGCAGCAGCAGGTAGCAGACGGTGACGACCGCGAGGATCGTCGGCACCGCCCACAACGTGCGCCTCAATGCGTAGGCCAGCATGATCGCTCCGCTCAGTGCTTGATCAGGTACATGTCCTGCGAAGCACGCATGTCGATCACGTTCTTCAGCGAGTAGCCGCCCACATAGGGCTTCACGAGACGATCGGCCGAGTACTGGAACAGCGGCACCATCGGCGTGTCGCTCAGCGCCATGTCGTGCGCCTGCGTGAGCAGCGCGGCGCGTGCCTTGTCGTCGAGCTTCTGGTTGCCTTCGTCGACGAGCGCGTCGGCCTGCTTGTTGCAGTAGCCGACGGTGTTCTGCGCGCTGCCGCAGCGCAGCAGGTCGAAGAACGTCATCGCGTCGTTGTAGTCGGCGAACCAGCCGTCACGGGCGATCTGCACCTTGCCGTCATGACGCTCCTTCATCAGCACCTTGAACTCGACGTTCTCGAGCTTCGTATTGACGCCGAGCTTGGTGCGCCATTCCGACGCGGCGAACAGCGCGACCTTCTTGTGCAGGTCGTTGGTGTTGTACGTCAGCGTGAACGACAGCGGCTTCGCATCCGAGTAGCCGGCCTGCTTCAGCAGGTTCTTCGCGGTCTCGACGCGCTTGGCCATCGGCCACGACGCCCAATCCGGCGTGAACGGCTGCACGCCCTTCGTGCCGCTCGGCATCAGGCCGTACATCGGCTTCTCGCCGGCCTGCGTGAGCCGTTGCGTCAGCACGTCGCGATCGAGCACCATCGACAGCGCCTGGCGCACGCGCTTGTCCTTCAGCGCCGGATCGCTGTTGTTCAGGTAGTAGTAATAGGTCGCGAGCTGCAGGCCCTGGCGCAGTTCGCCGCCGAACTGCTTGCTGACCTGCTGGAAGATCCCCGACGGGATCGAGTAGCTGTAGTCGATCTGGCCGGCCTGGTACATGCGCATCGCCGTCTCGTCGCTCTCGATCGGCAAGTACGTGACCTTGTTGATCACGACCTTCGGCGCGTTCCAGTACTTCGCATCCTTCGAGATCACGATGCGGTTGTTCGGCTGCCAGTCGACGAGCTGGTATGCGCCGTTGCTGACGATGTTGCCCGGGCGCGTCCATGCGTCGCCGAGCTTCGTCACCGTGTCCTTGTTCACCGGCGCGAGCGGCACCATGGCCGTCAGTTCCGGGAAGAATGCGACCGGCACGTCGGTCGTCACTTCCAGCGTGTACGGATCGATCGCGCGCACGCCGAGCGTCGACGGCGCAGCCTTGCCTGCGATGATGTCCTTCGAGTTCTTCACGAACTCGACGAGGATCGTGTACTTCGAGCCCGTCTTCGGATCGACGAGGCGCTGCCACGAATAGACGAAATCGGCGGCCGTCACCGGCTGGCCGTTGCTCCACTTCGCGTCATGGCGAAGCTTGAAGATCCACGTCGTCGGCGTCTTGCGCTCCCACGACAGCGCGACGCCCGGCACGACCTGGCCGGCCGCATCGATGCGGGCCAGCCCTTCGAACAGGTCGAGGCCGATCGTGTTGCCGGTCCACGATTCGATGTGCGCGGGGTCGAGCGACTCGATTTCGGCGGGCACCTGTCGCGTCAGGTCCTGTTGAGGAGCGAGCGCGACGTTCGACGGGACGGTAACGGCGTGGGCAACAGGCGTCGTCAGGGCGAGCGCGGCCAGCACGGCCGACATGGCATGCAAGGATTTCATCGTGGCAGTCTTGAGAAGGTTTGTTCGGTGAGCGTCGCGCGGCGGATGCCGCGGCTTACGCGTGAGACGCTGACGGGTGCAGCGATTGAGGAGGCCCGTGATTCTCGTGTAGCATTTTAGTATTCCTTACGTTTCTTTCGACAGGTATTCCGTCTTCGAAACGAAGGAATACCTGTGCGTTAGAACAGCCTCGGTGTCCCGACCCAGACCACCACCGACTCGATCTTCGCGGTGTTGACCCAGCTGTGCGGGACCGTCGACTGATAGTGCGAGCTGTCGCCGGCCTGCAGGACAAACGTCTTGCCTTCCAGCGTCAGCGACACTTCCCCTTCAATCACATACAGGAACTCCTCTCCTGCATGTGTCGTCACCTCAGACCGCTTCTGCCCCGGCGGCATCCTCACAAGGATCGCCTCCAGCTGGCGCCCTTCGGATACGTTCGTCAGCCTCGCGAACAGGTTCGCCGAATCGGCAAACCCGAAGAAGCGCAGCTGCTCGCCTCGGCAAACCGAGCGTTCCTCGCTCGGCGTATCCACAAAGTACTGCACCGTCACACCGAGCGCGTGCGCGATACCGGCCAACGATGTCAGCGACGGCGACGCGAGCCCGCGTTCGACTTGAGACAGAAACGGCTTCGAAATCCCCGCGGCGGTAGCGGTGTCGTCGAGCGTGCGCTTGAGTCGTTGGCGCAACGCGCGAATCTTGCTGCCCAGCGCGGCAGCATCTGCAGCCCGCGAGTTTTCAGTGGGGGGAACCATAGCAGGCCGAAAAGTGATCGTCAAAAAATGTTTGATGGAAAATAACTAAGTTAGAACGATATAGCTTAGTCTTCGGGTTCGCACACGTCTTCGGTGTCAAGCCCGGTGCACTAAACGGGACACGAAGCGAGCGAAACGACGCGCTATCTTGCCAGACTCGCCGGCTTCACAGGCAAGCTGCAAGCGGCTCTCCGGGAATCTTCGGAGAGCCGGCACGAAAGCTTACAAATAGATGATGAGACGAATGTTCCTGAAAGCTACTGCCACATTAGGAGTTTCCCTAGGTGGCAGGTACGTGACGCACCGGACCGGTAGCCGCTACCATGCGCGCGCCGGTCGGGGCCCCTCTCCGCCATTCCCGGCGGAGTCCGACCCCGGCCCGGGCTAACCGCCCGACTGTTCCATCGCCAGCACGAAGCCTACCCGGCCCCATTGTGCACCGGCGCCAGTTCGACCCCAAAAAGACGACGCGTGATCCGTGCCGTCCGTTTCAAACGAGATTGATGATGCAACCACCCGTTTCACAAACCCGATCGTTCACGACGGTCTTCCTCATCGAAATGTGGGAGCGCTTCGGCTACTACGGCATGGCCGCGCTCCTGGTCCTCTTCATGGTCGACCGGCTCGGTTTCACCGACAGCCATGCGAACCTGACCTGGGGTGCGTTCACCGCACTCGTCTACGCGGCGCCGTCGATCGGCGGCTGGATCGGCGACAAGGTGCTCGGCGCCCGTCGCACGATGATCATCGGCGCGTCCGTGCTGTGCGCCGGCTACCTGATGCTGTCGGTCCCGAACGATCACCTGACGTACATGTACGCGTCGCTCGGCGTGATCGTCGTCGGCAACGGCCTGTTCAAGGCCAACGCGGCCAACCTCGTGCGCCGCATCTATGAAGGCGACGACGCGCGCATCGACAGCGCGTTCACGATCTACTACATGGCGGTCAACATCGGCTCGACGGTGTCGATGCTCGCGACGCCGTGGATCAAGGATCACTGGGGCTGGCACACCGCGTTCGCGGTCTGCTGCGGCGGCATGCTGCTCGCGATCCTCAACTTCATGCTGATGCATCGGACGCTCGCGCACGTCGGCTCGCTGCCGGACGACCAGCCGATCCGCTGGAAGCGCCTCGGCGCGGTCGCGCTGGGCGGTGTCGGGCTCGCGCTGATCACGCTGTACGTGCTGCAGCACAAGCAGCTCGCCGTCGCCAGCGTGTGGACGGCAGCGTTCGCGATCCTCGCGATCTTCGCGTACATGATCGCGAAGTCGGAGCGCTCGGAGCGCGCGGGCCTGATCGCGGCGCTCGTGCTGATCGGCCAGGTGATCCTGTTCTTCATCTTCTACGTGCAGATGTCGACGTCGCTGACGCTGTTCGCGCTGCGCAACGTCGATCCGCGCTTCATGCTGTTCGGCACGACGCTGTTCACGTGGAGCGCCGCGCAGTTCCAGGCGCTGAACCCGATCTGGATCATGCTGCTGAGCCCGGTGCTCGTGTGGGTCTACAACGCCGTCGCGAAGGGCGGCCGTGACCTGCCGGTCGCCGCGAAGTACGCACTCGGCTTCGGCGCGGTGGCCGCGGGCTACCTGGTGTTCACGATCAGCGGCCGCTACGCGGTCGACGGCCGTGTGTCGTCGTGGTTCATGGTGTGGGGCTACGGCCTCTACTCGCTCGGCGAACTGCTGGTGAGCGGCCTCGGCCTCGCGATGATCGCCCGCTACGTGCCGGCGCGCATGAGCGGCTTCATGATGGGTGCGTACTTCGTCGCGACGGGCGTGTCGCAGTATCTGGGCAGCGTCGTCGCGAATTTCGCGCAGATGCCGTCGCACGAACTGCCGGCCACCGAATCGCTGCCGCTGTACCTGTCGCTGTTCGAGAAGCTCGGCTGGCTCGCCGCGATCGGCATGCTGCTCGCGCTGCTGCTGCTGCCGCTGATGAACCGCCTGTCGCGTCAGCACCAGCGTTGTGCGGACGAGCGCCGCGAAGAAGCCTTGCAGGCGCAGGGCGTCGCCACCGCGCAGTAAGTAATATCCCTCGGCGTGCGGCGTGCACGCCACATTCTCCCGCCAGGCACGCGAACGCGTCCTACACTGGATGCACGAAGCGCATCCGCTTCGCGAGATGCGCACTGGCGGGAGAAGACGATGAAAAGCAGAACAACGCGGCTCTTGAGGATACTGTCGGACATCCGGCATGCTCAGCGCTGCACCGCGATACGTGCCGCGCACGCCGCGGCCGAAGCCGACGCGGTACTCGCGGAACGCGACGATCCGGCGCCCGACGAACGCGACGACGCCGAATCCGACGACGCCACCCCCGTTCCCCGCTCCCGTATCGGCTCACCTCACTGACGCCGCGCGGCACAGTCCGTGCCGCACGCGCTGCCTCCCGCGCCGCTCATGCGGCCGCGCTGCGCCACCGCGCGATCCACGTTCCCGAACCGGCCACGGCCATCATCAGCCCGAGCGCGCACGCGTCGGCCACGAGGCCTACGCCGACATGCCGCAGATCCGCGCTGCGCACGACCGGATGCAGCAGCGAATCGACGACGAGCGAGATCGCCGCGCCCGCGACGAAGCAGATCAGCCCGCGCTGGCCCACGGCCACGACGGGCCGCACGCCCTGCGCGATCCGCGCGATCCAGCCGAAGCGCACGCAATCGGCCATCAGCCACGCGATGGCCGCGAAGCTCACGACGCGCGGTAGCGCGAGATCGCGCTTGAACACGCCTTCCGGCAGCGGCAGCCCCGAGAACAGCTTGTAGCTCGCGCAGCCGAGCACGACCGCGCACGCGAGCCCGGTCGCGGCGGCCCCCCAGCGCCCGAGCGCGACGCGCCGGTAGAACGGCTGGCAGCGCGCGAGCACGCCGGCGACGAACATCAGTTGCCACGCGAACGGATTGAAACTCCAGCGAAATCCGTCGGCATCCAGCAGTTCGGGGCCGAGCCAGCCCGCCGTCAGCCACGACGCGACGCTGAGCGCAACCAGCAGCCACGGATGCCGGCGCGCGAACGGCACGAGCACCGGCGACGCCAGCGCGAACAGCACGTACATCGGCAGCACCGACGCGAGATAGGGCTGGCGCTGGAACGTCAGCAGCTCGGCTGCGCCCGTGAGCGGCGACGCGAGCATCACGCTGACGTCGTCGAGCGCGAGGTTCGGCGCATCGATCCCGTAGTGGTCCAGCACGGCCGACACGACCAGCATCAGCGTCGAGGTCGCGAGAAACGCGCGGTAGATCTGCATCGCACGGCGCACGAACCGCTTTTGCGCGGCGCGCGCGCCGTGTCGCTCGGCAATCGCGCCATAGGCGCTCGCGGTCGCGAAACCGCCGAGAAAGACGAAGACCTCGGCCGCATCGCACAGCGCGAACGCGTGCAGCGTGACGCGCGACAGCACGCTCGCGCCGATGTGATCGACGACGATCATCAACAGCACGATGCCGCGGAAGAAATCGACTTCGATCAGGCGGCCGCTGCGCGACGGTGGAAACGTGGCGGCAGGCGGCGGGCTCAACGACATGAGCACACCTGCACGACGGCGGTGCGGCACGCACCGGAGAATGGATCGGGGAGAGGAAGGCGAGCGCGATCAGCGGCGATACGCGTATGCCCGCATCGCGCCAACCCGGCCGGCCAGGCACGGAGATGACCGTTCATTGAAAGGCTGCATACGAAGGGAAGTCGGTAAGGCCAGTCTAATGGCCGATCCGGGGAGACCCTAAGTAACAAAGTGCAACCGAATCTTCTGTTCGATTACAGGCGCGAGCCTTGTCGGGCAAGGCAGGCAGCGTCGCCAGACTCGCGTCAGCGCGACGCCAGTTTGCGGTCAGCATCGATGCGTTCGACCGCCGCGACGTGGTTGTTTTGCGGCGCGCGACGCGGCACGCCGCATGCAGCCGCCGCCTCGCGATCGACGTTTATCCGCGCGCGGGCAGGCGCCGCATCAGCATCGCGCTGTGCCACGCGGTGAGCGCGACGGCGACCCAGATCGGCCCATACGTCGCGAGCTTCGCGATGCTCAGCGTCTCGCCGAGCAGCAGCAGCGACACCGCGACGAGCAGCACGGGTTCGACGTAGCCGAGAATCCCGAACAGCGCCATCGGCAGCATCCGGCTCGCCTTCAGGTAGCTCGCGAGCGCGAGCGTGCTGAGCACGCCGAGGCCCGGCAGCAGCACGGCCCACAGCACCGGATGGTCGGCCACGTGCGTCGTGCTCGTCACGACCATCGCGAACGCGATCGGGCACAGCAGCACGATCTCGACCGCGAACGCGGCGAGCGAATCGGCGTTGATCCGCCGGCGCAGCACGAAATATGGCGGATAGCCGAGCGCGACGACGAGCGTCGGCCACGCGAACGCGCGCGTCGCCCACACTTCGTGCGCGACGCCGAGCGCGGCGCACGCGACCGCCGCCCATTGCAGCGGATCGAGCCGTTCGTGATAGTAGAAGCGGCCGACGAGTACCATCGTCAGCGGCAGCAGGAAATAGCCGAGCGACACTTCGAGCATGCGGCCGTGCAGCGGCGCCCACAGGAACAGCCACAACTGGACGCCGAGCAGCGCGGCGCTCACGGGCAGTGCAATCGGCAGGCGCCAGTCGCGCACGCTGCGCCGCAGGAGGTCGACGAGCGCGGGCCAACGGCCGCGCAGCGCGATCAGCGCGAGCGCGCCCGGCGCGGTCCACAACACCCGCCACGCGAAGATGTCGAGCCCCGTGAGCGGCGCCAGCAGTTTCGCGTAAGCGGACATCAGCGCGAACAGCGTCGACGCCGTCACCGACAACACGAGGCCGCGTCCGGCCTCCGGATACCCCGTCATGATCGTTCCGCGCCTCTTATTGCTGCTGGAAGCGCTCGAAGCGTTTCTCGGTCTTGCGTTCCTCGAACGTTACCTCGGTCACGCGCGCGGCCGGCGGGCCGTGACGCAGCCACGCGAGCATCCGGTCGATCTGCGCGCCGGGGCCCTGGATCATCGCCTCGACGGTGCCGTCCTCGAGATTCGCGACCCAGCCGCGCAGCTTCAGCGCATGCGCCTCGCGCACCGTCGCATGACGGAAGCCGACGCCCTGCACGACGCCGCGCACCCGCACGTAGTAGGTCTCGATCCGTTCGTCCAGTTCATTGCGGCTCATCGCGTCGCCCTCCCGTTGCATTCAAGCCCGGCATTGTAGTCGCGTCGGCCGCTTCGCACACGGGCCGGAGCCGGTTCACGCCCGTCACGGCCTGGCGTCGTCGCACGCGCCGACCACGTACAATCTCGCCGATGCTCAACCGCCGCGCCGCCCGCGCGCGGCCCTGAAGGAAACGCATGACTGATACCTCCCGCGATCTCGTTCTCGTCACCGGCGCATCCGGCTTCGTCGGCTCGGCCGTCGCGCGCATTGCGCAGCAGAAAGGCTATGCGGTGCGCGTGCTCGTGCGCCCGACCAGCCCGCGCACGAACGTGGCGGATCTCGACGCCGAAATCGTCACCGGCGACATGCGCGACGAGGCGTCGATGCGCGCCGCGCTGCGCGGCGTGCGCTATCTGCTGCACGTCGCGGCCGACTACCGGCTGTGGGCGCCCGATCCCGACGAGATCGAACGCGCGAACCTCGAAGGGGCGGTCGCGACGATGCGCGCGGCGCGCGCGGAAGGCGTCGAGCGGATCGTCTACACGAGCAGCGTCGCGACGCTGAAGGTGACGAGCGCCGGCGATCCGTCCGACGAAAACCGGCCGCTCACGGCCGAGCAGGCGATCGGTGTCTACAAGCGCAGCAAGGTGCTCGCGGAGCGCGCGGTCGAGCGGATGATCGCCGACGAAGGGCTGCCGGCCGTGATCGTCAATCCGTCGACGCCGATCGGCCCGCGCGACGTGAAGCCGACGCCGACCGGCCGCATCATCGTCGAAGCCGCGCTCGGCAAGATTCCCGCGTTCGTCGACACGGGGCTGAACCTCGTGCATGTGGACGACGTCGCGCACGGCCACTTCCTCGCGCTCGAGCGTGGCCGGATCGGCGAGCGCTACATCCTCGGCGGCGAGAACCTGCCGCTGCAGCAGATGCTCGCCGACATCGCGCAGATGACGGGCCGCAAGGCGCCGACGATCGCGCTGCCGCGCTGGCCGCTCTACCCGCTCGCGGTCGGTGCGGAAGCGGTCGCGAAGTTCACGAAGAAGGAGCCGTTCGTCACCGTGGACGGGCTGCGGATGTCGAAGAACAAGATGTATTTCACGTCCGCGAAGGCCGAGCGCGAACTCGGCTACCGGGCGCGCCCGTACCGCGAAGGGCTGCGCGATGCGCTCGACTGGTTCGGCTCCGCGGGCTACCTGAAGTAACACAAAGCGGCGTACTTCACGCCGCTTTGCGCACTTTGTTACACGTCCCGCGCGGCCCGGCACCGGCGCAGCGGTTAAAATCGCGGGTCTTACGCAGAGAAGACACGCATGAACCTGAACGATCAGATCGCTTCGCTCACCATGGGCGTCGATCAGCTCCTCCACGATCACCACGCCGCGCAGCAGGCGGCCCGCAGCGCGGAAGCCTTCGCGCGCGCCGCGGCAGCGGAAGCCCGGGCCGCGGCCGAGCGTCACGCCGCCGCGGAAGCCGAAGCGCAGGCCGCCGCACAACGCCACACGGCAGCAGCAGCCGATGCCGAGGCTGCGCAGCAGCGCCACACCAGCGCGGCCGCCGCGGCCGAAGCCGCCGCCCAGCGTCATACCGATGCCACCGCGCAAGCCGAAGCCGCGTCGCAGCGCCATGCGGAAGCCACCGCGTTGACCGAAGCGCTCGCACAGCGTCACGCGGATGCCGAAGCAGCGTCGCAGCGCCACGCGGCAGCGATCGCCGAAGCCGAGGCCGCCGCCCAGCGCCATCACGCGGCAGCCACCGAAGCCGAGGCGGCCGCGCAGCGTCACGCAGCCGCGACCGTCGAAGCCGAGGCCGCCGCGAAGCGGCACGCGGAAGCAACTGCCGAAGCCGAAGCGGCCACGCAGCGTCTCGCGGCTGCGATCGCCGAAGCCGAAGCCGCCGCGCAGCGCCATACGGCTGCGATCGCGGAAGCCGAAGCGCTCGCGCAGCAGCACACGCAGGCGATCGCGGAAACGCAGGCCGCCGCACAGCGTCATGCCGAGGCGACCGCCGAGGCCGAAGCCGTCACGCAACGCCATACCGAAGCGATCGCGCAGGCCGAGGCGGCCGCGCAGCGCCACGCCGATGCCACCGCGCAGGCGGAGGCCGTCACGCAGCGTCATGCCGAAGCGATCGCACAAGCCGAAGCGGCTGCGCAGCACCACGCGAAGGCCATCGCCGACGCCGAGGCGCTGGTCGAGGCCGTCGTCAAGGAAGCCGCGACGAACGCAGTCGCCGCCACGGCAGTTGCAGCCGAAGTCGTCGAACCCGCACCGGCCGGTACGCCGGCGGCGGAACCGGCCGTGATCGTGCCCGCGCCGTCTGCAGCCGAAACGGCGGATGCAACGGCCGATGCCGAAACGGCCATCGTCGCGACGGCGCAAGCCGAAACGCCGGTTGAAGTCGAAGTCGAAGCCGACGCCACCACCGCCCCGGCCCCGACCGACAAATCGACGCTGCACGTGTCGCGCCCGACGCAGAACGAACTCACGCTGACCATCAACGGCGAATCGATCACGCTGCATCCGGAGCAACTCGGCCAGCTGATCGAGGAACTCGCGCATGCGCGCGCGTCGATGCAGCCGGAGCCGCCGCCCGGCATCCCGGCCGGCTGGCGCTTCGTGACGACGAAGAACCCGATGATGGCCGTGCAGAAACAGTCGAATGGCGACCGCCTGCTGGTGGCCCGCCACACGGGCTACGGCTGGGTGCCGTTCACGTTCTCGCCGGACGTCGTGGTCCAGATGTACATGATGCTGACGCAGCGCTGAGCGCCGGCAAGCCGCACCGCCGAAAAGGCACCGCCTGAAGCAAAACAGCCCGACCGGTTTCCACCGATCGGGCTGTTTGTTTTCCGGCTGCCGGGAGGCACGCCTCCCGGGCAATACTCAGCGATCCACCGGCGCCTGCACGCGCGCCTTCCACTGGCCGCCCTTGCCGCGCCAGTAGCGCCACGCGGACGCGAACGTCGCACCGACGTAGAACAGCGCGACGAGCGGCAGCGCCGGCGCCCAAAGTGGCGAGCGCCGGTAGTAACGCAGCATCGGCGCATACGCGGCGCACATCGACGCCCACGCGAGCCACGCCGGCCATGCGCGCGCGCCGTACGCGAGCGCCGCGGCGGGCGGCACGAGATAGATGATCGTCATCCCGAGCAGCGTGCCGGCCAGCAGCAGCGGCGAATAGTGCAGTTGCGTGAACGCGGTGCGCGCGATCATGTTCCAGATGTCGCGCCAGCTGTCGTACGGGCGCAGCGACACGCTGCGGTCGGCCAGGTCGAGCCGGATCGGATGGCGGCCTTCGCCGCGATGCTTGATCTGCGCGGCGAGGCTGCAGTCGTCGATCAGCGCGCCGCGGATCGACTCGATGCCGCCCGCTTCCTCGAGCGCCGTGCGCTTGACGAGCATGCAGCCGCCCGCCGCGCCGGCCGTCCGGTTGCGCGGGTTGTTGATCCACGAGAACGGGTAGAGCTTCGCGAAGAAGAACACGAACGCCGGGATCAGCGCCTTTTCCCAGAACGAATCGCAGCGCAGCCGCACCATCAGCGACACGAGATCGCGGTTCTCGGCCTGCGCGCGCGTGACGAGCTGCGCGACGGCGTCGGGCGGATGGCCGATGTCGGCATCCGTCAGCAGCAGGTAGTCGGCCGGCAGGCCGAGCGTCTGCACCGCGGCGATCCCCTGCGACTGCGCCCACACCTTGCCCGACCAGCCGGCCGGCAGCGGCTTCGCGGCCAGCACCGTCAGCCGGTCGGCGCGGTTGATCGCGAGCGCGGCCGCGCGGGCCGCGTCGGCGGTGCCGTCGTCGCTGTGGTCATCGACAATGATCAGATGAAAGTCGCCCGGGTAATCCTGCTCGAGCAGCGAAGTCGCCGCCCGGGCGATCACGTCGGCCTCGTTGCGCGCCGGCACGACCGCGACGACGGCCGGCCA
>NZ_VWWH01000111.1:0-18973 GCF_011753045.1 Burkholderia sp. Ap-955 | reverse complement strand
CGTCCGCGCCGACGCACGTGCTGTCGCTCGGCAACCGCGCACCCGCGCTGGCGCCGCATGCGGCCGCGCAGAACGGGCTGCCCGACAACGTCGTGTCGATCGCGCCGGCGCTCGAACCGCGCGTCGGCGGCGCGGCGCTCGGCGTGCCGCCAGTGAATGCGCCCGCACCGGAAGGCGCGGCGAAAGCATCGCCGTACTACTTCACCGACGGTTCGCTGCAGGGCTGGCAAGCGACGCCGCAGGACATCGTCGTGCCGTCGAACGGCCTCGCGTCGCCGGAAGCGTTCGGGTTGCCGGGCGACGACACGCTGCGCGAACTGCTCGCCGTGCATCGCGACGTGCCGGTGTCGCGCGCATCGGGCGGCGACGTGCCGCGTTACTTCATCGACGATACGCACGCGGCCGAGCCGCAGGGCCAGTTGCATCGCGGTGCGCATCCGCCGTTCGACGTGAATGCGATCCGCCGCGATTTCCCGATCCTGCAGGAGCGCGTGAACGGCAAGCAGCTCGTGTGGTTCGACAATGCGGCGACGACGCACAAGCCGCAGGCCGTGATCGACCGGCTCGCGTATTTCTACGCGCACGAGAACTCGAACATCCACCGCGCCGCGCATGCGCTGGCCGGCCGCGCGACGGACGCATACGAGCATGCGCGGGACACCGTGCGGCGTTTCATCGGCGCATCGTCGTCGGATGAAATCGTGTTCGTGCGCGGCACGACCGAGGCGATCAACCTGATCGCGAAGACGTGGGGCGTGCAGAACGTCGGCGAAGGCGACGAGATCATCGTGTCCCATCTCGAGCACCACGCGAACATCGTGCCGTGGCAGCAGCTTGCCGCGCTCAAGGGCGCGAAGCTGCGCGTGATTCCGGTCGATGATTCGGGGCAGGTGCTGCTCGACGAATACCGGAAGCTGCTCAACGACCGCACGAAGATCGTGTCCGTCACGCAGGTGTCGAACGCGCTCGGCACGGTCGTGCCGGTGAAGGAGATCGTCGAGCTCGCGCATCGTGCGGGCGCGAAGGCGCTCGTCGACGGTGCGCAATCGATCTCGCACATGCGCGTGGACGTGCAGGCGCTCGACGCGGATTTCTTCGTGTTCTCCGGGCACAAGATCTACGGGCCGACCGGGATCGGCGTCGTGTACGGCAAGCGCGCGATCCTCGACGACATGCCGCCGTGGCAGGGTGGCGGCAACATGATCGCGGACGTGACGTTCGAGCGCACGGTGTTCCAGCCGCCGCCGAACCGGTTCGAGGCCGGCACCGGCAACATCGCGGATGCGGTGGGGCTGGGCGCCGCGCTCGACTACGTGAACCGGGTCGGTATCGAGAACATCGCTCGCTACGAGCACGACCTGCTTGCGTACGCGACGAGCGTGCTCGCGCCGGTGCCGGGCGTGCGGCTGGTCGGCACCGCGCGCGACAAGGCGAGCGTGCTGTCGTTCGTGCTGAAGGGCTATGAGACCGAGGAAGTCGGGCAGGCGCTGAACGAAGAGGGCATCGCGGTGCGCTCGGGGCATCACTGCGCGCAGCCGATCCTGCGGCGGTTCGGGCTCGAGGCAACGGTGCGGCCGTCGCTCGCGTTCTACAACACGTGCGACGAAGTCGACGAGCTGGTGAGCGTCGTGCGGCGTCTCGCGACGCGGCGCTGACGTCATTCGCTTGCGGCGGCCCGAGTGGGTCGCCGCAAGCGCTTGATCACGACAACAATCAGAACCGCACGACCTGTTTCTGCTCGACGCTGAAGCCGTCACGCAGCACGCTCGCCGAATCCGCGAAGTAGCGGCGGGTTTCCGACAGCAGGTCGGTGTTGCCGCGACGGCAGAACACGACCCCCGATCCTTCTTCCGTCAGCAGTTCGTCGATCAGCGATTCGGGTTGACCGATATCGGCGAGGTGGACGTTCTGCACGCCGTGTGCGAGCGCATCGAGCGCTTCCCGCACGCAGGGCGCCGCCGTGGCGGCCGGGTGCTCGGCCAGCCAGTGCTCGAGTTCCGTGATGCCGTAGAGCCCGGCGAGCTCGCCAAGTTCGCGCAGCAGCGCGCTGTCGACCATCATCACCAGCGTGACGGCGCCCGTGCGCTGCGCGAAGAGGCTGCCGAGCCGTTCCGCGCGCAGCAGATGGTCGTGGCCGGCGTCGTCCGGGGCGACCGGCATCACGACGGGCACCAGCCCGTTCTCGAGAAACGCGTTCAGCGCGGTGCCGTCGAACCGTGCGACCGCGCTCGTGTCGGTGCGGTCGGAATTCGCGCTCGCCACCAGCAGGCCGCCGTCGTGGCCGTCGATGCCGATTGCCTTGGCGCCGTGACTGCCGATCAGGCGCACCAGTTCATGATTGACGCCCGCCATCGCCGCGTGAACGGCGTGGATCGATTGCGTGCCGGATGCGGCCGGCACCCCCTGGACGACAATCGGTCGAACGCCGGTGAGCGCGAGCAGCGCGACATCCTGCGCGAACGCCTGGCGGGCGCGTGCATCGCTCGCGGCGCCGCCGTCGACGATGACGACGGTCTGCCCGTGCAGGGCCTGCATGAACGGCAGCGAGCGCGCCAGGCCGGCTACGCGCCGCGACGTCAGAGTGGGACTTTCAGGGTCTGGGAACATGGGAATCCGAATGGATGAAGGGAGTGCCTGTCGCCGCAGGGTGCGGCATCAATGCGGCATCAGTGCGTGCGTTGCATCAGCTGGTGAATCTCGTCGGGCGTCAGCGCGTCGCGCGATGCCTGCCGGAACGGGCGCTCGCTGAAACAGCGCGCCGCGTCGGCGAGCAGTTCGAGATGCGCGCGGTTGTCTTCCTGCGGCAGGACCAGCACGATGAACTCGCGCACGGGCTTGCGGTCCGGTGCGTTGAAGATGAACGGATACTGTGCGCGGACGAACAGCGCGACGGCCGAGCGGAGACCGGCGACACGCGCATGCGGAATCGCGACGCCCTGGCCGAGGCCGGTCGAGCCGAGTTGCTCGCGCTTCGTCAGTTCGGTCCTGATCCTTTCCGCGGATACGCCGCTGCTGCGCTCGATATAGCGCGCGACGAGGTCGAACAACTGGATCGCGCTTTCGACCGGTACGTCGAGCAGGATGTTGTCCGGCGGGCAGGCGTCGGCCAGCCGGGTCGCGAACGGTGCGCCGCCGCGTCGGTAGGGAAGGTCGGGTTGGCCGCCGGCGGCGGCCTGCTGCGTTTGCATGCGGATCTCTCCGTGTCGGGATGACAGGGAAATCCTAGACAAAACCGCGTAAAGACGGTGTTAGATACGCGCGGGCCCGGCATTAAAATTGTGTATCGATTGCCGATGGAACCGGGCCCGACACGTACCGCTTCAGGTACCGGACAGCACGAACGGCAGCGTCGTCAGCAGAAACACCGAAATGCCGACCACCGGCGCGCCGAACGCGATCGCCGCGAACGCCACCGCGGCGCTGGTCAGCACGAGCGTTCTCGACACCCGTCGGTGCCGGTCGTGTGCAGCCGCCCTGTCATCGCGGATTGCATCGGTCCGCGCACCGATCACGTGTTTCCAGAACGTCAGGCCAAGCATGATGGCTCCTGTATGAAAGTTGACCGGGACCGGGCGCGCGACGCGCCCGCCAAGCGGGTCAGCAGCGCTTGAGCTTGAGCACGCGCGAGATCTGCCCGGACGTGAAGCTGCTGTTGCGCACGTATGGCGCGCAGTCGAGCGGTGCGGTGAGCGATTCGCTGACGACGTACTGGCCGACGAAGCGGTACGCGTCCGTGGCCATGCGGATGAACACCGGAATCGCATCGCGTTGCGCGGCGAGCGTCCTGCCGGCCGCCCGTGCGGACGCGCTGCCGTCGCAGAGGATCACATCGGGTGCGTGCGGGTTGAGGTCCGTGCGCAGGCAGGCGGCCACGACCTTGCCGTTCTTCGTCGGCAGGAATGCCTGTTTGCTGCCGCCGCAGGCGGCGTGGATGAATTCGCGGGTGTACTGCTTGTCGATCTCGAACATGATCGGGCTCCGGTATCGGGAATATCCGTTGGGTAAATCAGGTCTGCAAAGCAATGCGATCGGATCGACCTGTCTGACGTGGGCATGCCAATCGATCGATGCCGCGGTGGCGGATCGATGGCGCGTCGTGATACGGAAATTTCCGCGCGGACACGCTTGCCCGCGCGATGCGCGATCAACGCATCGACGTCGTGTTCAAGCGTGCACGGTAAGGACTACGGCGCGCACCGTCCGCCTGCTGGCAGGACGGTGGCTCGGGAAAAGAGACGCAGGCGTCCTGCCTGTCAGGCAGAAAAGCAACTCGGAGGGCGAGGACTTCGGATGCGCATGTGCGTACTCGGTGATGGATGGATTGCGAACACATTCTAGTGAACGCATGCGCGGGCGCAAGTAAAAAGGTCGTAAAGGTTGCGTGGTCCGTGCGGGATCGCGCCGTGTACTACGTGCACTGCCAGAAATGCGCGCTGGTGCGGCACGGCGCGCACCAGAACGTGTAGTTCGCACCGCCGCTACCCCACAGCCATTCTCCGCCGTCCGTTTGCGGAAGGTCGGAATCGAGCTGCATGACGAATTGCATCTTGCGGCGGCAATCCGGACAGTCGGGATACCACGCCGACTGTACCCAGGATGGCGCGCCGCCGACGCGGCTCAGGTTCTGCCCGCTGTTCGACATGCCCCATTCCTGCCGCGTCCAGCGTGCCGGTGCAGCGAAAAGTGCAACGTCTTCCTCCAGGAATGGGGCCGCCGGACAGTCCGGCTGGATCGCGGTGTCACGTTGCTGAGCCGGGTGCGCACAGGCGTTTCCGGCGTCGTCGTGCTGGTGGAACATCGGGCCATTGCTCTCCCAGCCAACGCACGACAGGCAGGTGTCGAACGACACGGGGGTCGTGCTGTCGATGCCTGCGGCGGCGGGTTGCGGCAGTGTCAGCAATCGATGCAGCGGCTCGTGACACAGGCCGCATCGATGCGACGACACGCCGCCGAAGCGAGCCCCCAATCGATGCGAATCGCGCGCGTGCCAGGTTGGGTGATGCGCGTGAATCTCGCGGTTCCACTTCGGCTGGGCGCGGCGTATCGGCGCGCCCAGCGTCAGGCCGAAGTCGATATGCAGTGGTGCTTCGCCGTGCAACGCGCGCAACGTGTCGTGTTCCTGAACGTAGCCGGCGGACATGAGCCAGTTAAAGCGCTTCTCGGGATCGTCCGGAAACAGCCACGCTGCCGCGTCGCGAACGGCCGCAGGGTCTCGCGAATAAAGCAGAGCGATGGCGCGTTCGTGTGCCGTGTCGCTGCCGGAAGGCGCGTCGGCAAGCAGGCCGCGCCATGCTTCGATCGTCGCCGGATCGAGCATCCGCCACGCGTTTCCCTCGTAATACAGGCGCGATGACCGCTTCGTGGCGGCAATGTCGAGGAACGCGTCCCAGTGACCAGAAAACACCTGCGGCGTCTGCATCACCACGCTCGACAACACGCTCGCGAGCCGCTCGTTCCATGCGCCGTTGCGGACGTCTTGCCACGCTTCGGCGGCGACTTTCGCGAAAGCGGTGTCGTCCATCAGGTCGAGCGCGGCACTGAGGAACGTCGCATGCGGCAATACGCGATCGAACGACGCGATCACGAGGTCGGGGAGCGCAGCCGGGTTGTCGCGTCGCAGCGCCAGCATCTGCGACATCGGATCGTTGCCGTTCCAGCGGAGGCGTTCGTAGTCGTCGAGAATGGTTTGTACGGTCGGCATGGCGGGGCGCGGTGAAGGTTCGACGAGTGAGCGGAAGCCGGGTGGATCAACGTCCGGCGAGCATCCGCCCGCCGACCCCCATCAGCAGCAGCCCGGCCGTCGTATCGAGCACGGCCTTGCGTCGAACCAGCAGCGCGCGCACCGACGGGTGCGAGGCGAGCAGCGCCATCGTGCAATACCACGCAGCCGAGATGGCGACCGACAGCGTGACGACAGCAAGATCGAGCCACGCCGACGCATGGGCCGGCACCATCAGCGCGAAGATGCTCCCGTAGAACGCGACCGATTTCGGATTGGTCATGCTGACGACGTAGCCCTTCTTCGCGGCGTGCCAGTCGGACGCGGCGGCCGGTGCGGCAACGGGCAACGGCTTGCGCGCGGTCACGATCATTTTCAGGCCGAGCCAGATCAGGTAGGCGGCGCCCGCCAGCCGCAGCGCCGTGTGCACCCATGCGACATGCGTGACGAGCAGGCTGAGCCCGGCGATCGCAATTGCCGCCCAGGTGCCGGACGCGGCGGCCAGGCCAACGCCGGTCATCACACCGGCGCGGCGCGACTCGACCGCGGTCGACGTGACGATCACGAAGTTCGGGCCGGGGCTGGCGACGCTCAGCAAGAGGACGCCGGCGAGTGGAAGCAAGGTGGTGAGGGTGGTCGACATGGCGTGGAGGGCAGCGCGACGGGACGGGCTTTCATCTTACCCGAGCGAGCTGGCGGGTCGGCACGTCGCTCTGCTTCGCCAATCCAATGAAAAAACGCGTGACGACTTTTGTCGCCACGCGCACGGGGAGTCTGCGAGACACGGGGAGTCTACAAGATCGCGCGCATGCCGGCGAACCGGCACACGGCACACGCGCTACACCGTCAGAAATCGAACCCCGGCCCGCCCGCACCCGGGCCGCCCGGCGCCGCCGCCGGCGCCGCATCCTTCGGCGCTTCGAACACGGTCGCATCGGTCGTCAGCAGCAGCCCCGCGACCGACGCCGCGTTCTGCAGCGCCGTGCGCGTGACCTTGGTCGGATCGAGCACGCCCGATTCGACGAGGTCGCCGTATTCGCCCGTCTGCGCGTTGTACCCGAAGTTGCCCGAGCCTTCGGCCACCTTCGCGACGACGACGCTCGCTTCCTCGCCCGCGTTCGTGACGATCTGGCGCAGCGGTTCCTCGAGCGCGCGCAGCACGATCTTGATGCCCGCGTTCTGGTCGGCGTTCACGCCCTGCAGTTCGCGGATCGCCTGCCGCACGCGGATCAGCGCGACGCCGCCGCCCGGCACGATGCCTTCCTCGACGGCCGCGCGCGTCGCGTGCAGCGCGTCGTCGACGCGGTCCTTCTTCTCCTTCACCTCGATCTCGGTGGCGCCGCCGACCTTGATCACCGCGACACCGCCCGCGAGCTTCGCGACACGTTCCTGCAGCTTTTCACGGTCGTAGTCCGACGTGGCTTCGTCGATCTGCACGCGGATCTGCTTCACGCGCGCCTCGATGTTCTTCGCATCGCCCGCGCCGTCGATCACGGTCGTGTTTTCCTTGCCGACCTCGATGCGCTTCGCCTGGCCGAGTTCGGCGAGCGTCGCCTTCTCGAGCGTCAGGCCCGTTTCCTCGGCGATCACCTGCCCGCCGGTGAGGATCGCGATGTCCTCGAGCAGCGCCTTGCGGCGGTCGCCGAAGCCCGGCGCCTTCACGGCGACCGTCTTCAGGATGCCGCGGATGTTGTTCACGACCAGCGTCGCGAGCGCTTCTCCTTCGACATCTTCCGCGATGATCAGCAGCGGCCGACCCGACTTCGCGACCTGTTCGAGCACCGGCAGCAGGTCGCGGATGTTCGAGATCTTCTTGTCGTGCAGCAGGATGTACGGGCTTTCGACCTCGGCGATCTGCTTGTCCGGATTGTTGATGAAGTACGGCGACAGGTAGCCGCGATCGAACTGCAGCCCCTCGACGACATCGAGTTCGTCCGCGAGCGACTTGCCGTCCTCGACGGTTATCACGCCTTCCTTGCCGACACGGTCGATCGCTTCCGCGATGCGCTGGCCGATCGATTCCTCGCCGTTCGCGGAGATCGTCGCGACCTGCGCGATTTCCTTGCTCGTGGTGGTCGGGCGGCTGATCTTCTTCAGCTCGTCGACGGCGGCCGCGACGGCCTTGTCGATCCCGCGCTTCAGGTCGAGCGGGTTGAGCCCGGCCGCGACGTATTTCTGGCCTTCACGAACGATCGCCTGTGCGAGCACGGTGGCCGTCGTGGTGCCGTCGCCGGCGGCGTCGCTGGTGCGCGACGCAACTTCCTTCACGAGCTGCGCGCCGATGTTCTGCAGCTTGTCCGCGAGTTCGATTTCCTTCGCGACCGACACGCCGTCCTTCGTGACGACAGGCGCGCCGAAGCTGCGCTCGAGCACGACGTTGCGGCCCTTCGGCCCGAGCGTGACCTTCACCGCGTTCGCGAGAATGTTCACGCCTTCCGTCAGCTTGGCCCGTGCGACGTCGCTGAAAATGATTTCCTTCGCTGCCATGATTGCGCTCCGTTATTGATTGACGACCGCGACGATGTCTTCCTCGCGCAGCACGAGAAACTCGTTGCCGTCCACCTTGACGGCTTGCCCCGCGTATTTGCCGAACAGCACGCGTTCACCGACCTGCAGGTCGGGCACGATGCGCTGGCCGTCCGTATCCTTGCGGCCGGGGCCGACGGCAATCACTTCACCCTGGTCGGGCTTTTCCGCCGCGCTGTCGGGGATCACGATGCCCGATGCGGTGGTGGTTTCCTGGTCGAGTCGTTTCACGATCACGCGGTCGTGCAAGGGGCGTAGGCTCATTGGTTCGTCCTGTGCTGATCTGTTGAAATGGGCTGGCACTCTTTAACAGAGAGTGCTGACGAGTATAAAAATGCGCGGCGGCGCAATCCAATAACGGATTCGAAAATGCATTCGCGCCGTCGTGCAAAGCGCGCCGCCCCGCTACTGCGACACGGCCCGCTGGGCGGCGGGCGTGCAGACCGGGCGGATCGTCTCGCCGGCGAGCACGCGCTTGACGAACGGAATCGAATCGGCGAGCGACGCGTTCACGGTGCCGTTGTGTTCGCGGCCCGCATACAGGTGCGCCTCGACCGTCGTGCCGGCCGCGCACGCATCCTTCGCGAGCGCGAGTTCGAGCGGCGCGAGCCCGTCGTCCGCGCCCGCGCCGATGAAGACGGGCGTGGCGATCTTCAGCGTCGGGTACGTCAGGTATTCGTCCCACCATGTCTTCAGTCGTGCATCGCCGCCGGGCTTCACGGTGTTCGCGTGCGTGAGGTGCGCGAGCGCCGCGTCGTCCTCGAGCGATGCAAGGCAACTGATGCGCGACTGTTCGAGGATCGGCAAGGCCTGGTCGGTCAGCACCTCGTCCGCGCGCAGCGACGGGTCGATCTGCTGCGCGGAGAGCACCGAGTAGAACTGGTACGCGAGCGTCGGATCGACGCGCTCGGGATCGCGCCGGTACGCGCTCTCGAACTTCGGCAGCGACGCGAGCGTGGCGGGCGACGCGTTGTAGATCGTGCCGGTGGCAACGGTCGCGCGGATCGCGAGTTCGGGCGCATAGGCCGGCGCGTAGCCGGCCGCCGCGAACACGGCCGAGCCGCCTTGTGACTGGCCGACGAGCACGACCTCGTTCGCGAGGCCCGGCACGCTGCCGAGCACCGCACGCACGCTGTCGAGCAGCGTGTAGCTGTTCGAGCGGTTGTTGAGCTGCGGATTCGGGCCGGGCGTGCCGAGCCCCTGGTAGTCGGTCGCGACGACCGCGAACCCTTGCTGAAGCCACGCGTTCAGGTAGCGCACGTCGCGGTACGAGCGGCCGAACCACGACGGCGCGCAGATGTCGGCCATCCCGAACGTGCCGTGCGCCCACGCGACGATCGGCCAGCCGCCGGCCGGCGGCGTGCCGCGCGGCACGAACAGCGCACCCGACACGGCGATCGGCGTGCGGCCGCCGACGCCGTCGGTCGATGCATACAGGATACGCAGCTGGCGCCCGGCGCTCGCGAGCCCGAGCGTTGCCGGAAGCGGCTCGGTGCGCAGCAGCGCGCCGGGCGTCGCCGGAATGTCGCGGTCCCACGTATAGAACGCAGACACGCGGCCGTCGCCCTGTAACGGATCGGGTGCAGGCACGCGGCCCGGTGAAGCCGCATGCGAGAGGAGAGACGAGACGGCGAGCGCCGCAGCCAGCAGCGTGCGCGCGGCAGGGCCGCGCAGGGGGAGAAGCGTCATGGTCGGATGGGTGTCGGTGAAGTCGGATCGGACGTGCCGGACAGTGCGCGGCGCGGGCCGACCACGACGCAAGTTTCGAACCAGCGCGCGCGTGGCAGAGGCGACGCGCGGTATGACAGGCCATCGCGCGGCGCGTCGGGCCGTCCGCGCATGGACCGGCTGCGTGTCGCGCAGCAATCCGGGTCGCCGGGCTGTTGCTCCCGCAACAGAGGCGCCCGCGTGGCGCGTACGGGCCGCGTCGTGCCAGGCGCACGCGCACCGTGGCGCAGGCCTTCGACACATGCATGCCCGGCTGGCACGATTGCTGCTGATCCGGTGGCCATGCGTCGCGGTGTTACGACATCGCGATGCGAGCCCACCGTCCATCCGATCAAGGAAACCGTCCTCATGTCCGTCACCTCAACCATCGACAGCGGCGAACTCGTGGCATTCGTCGAGCGCGCCACGCGCGAATTCACGCAGGCCGAACGCGTGCTGAAGGACACGCGCACGCTGTCCGCGACCAACACGTTCCAGGCGTTCCAGCGCGTGCCGGGCACGGAACTCATCGTCGCGCTGTCGGCGCCGAGCCCGTGGGCCGCGTCGCAGGAGATCCAGCCCGTCGTCGTGACGTTCGACGGCGACGTGCTGCACGGCGACGCGCGCGCGGGCGGCAACGGGCCGCGTTATGCGGACGTGTTCCGCGAGGCGCCGGAAGTCGGCGTCGTGATCCACGTGCACGGCCCGTACCTCGGCGCCTGGGCGAGCGCACATCGGCCGCTGCCGATCCGCTATGCGCCGGCCGCGCGCTACACGCGCGCCCGCGAGATTCCGGTGTACGTCGATCGCCGTCCCGGCGAGCCGCGCTTCATCGTCGACACGATCCGCCGCGACCCCGAGGTGCCGGCGATCATCGAGGCGAACGGCGGCGCGACGTTCTGGGGCAAATCGATCCTCGACGTGTCGAAGTACATCCTGATTCTCGAGGAAGCCGCGTATTTCCAGGCGCTCGCGGAACCGCTCGGCGGCTCGCTCGAATTCGGGCCGGGCGCGCTCGAGCAGCAATGGAAGATGACCGGCCTCGCGTGACGCCGCGCGGCGGCCGGCGCAATCCGGCCGCCGTCATACCGATAGCTCGATGAATTGGTTCGTGGCCGGCGCGCGCCTTGCTATCGTCGAACCTTCCCCGTTCAACACGCCGGTCGTGCCATGGCCATCTTCAGCTTGCCGGACCCGACTTCGCACGCGATCACGATTCGTGCGAAGGCGCTGACGTTCGACGATCCCAAATCGCGGGTGCTGCTCGAGCGCATCCAGCTCGTCGCGCCCAGCGACGCGACCGTGCTCGTCACCGGCGAGAGCGGCACCGGCAAGGAGCTGATCGCGCGCCTCGTGCATTCGCTGAGCGAGCGCCACGATGGCCCGTTCGTCGCGGTCAATTGCGGCGCATTCTCCGAGACGCTGATCGAAAGCGAGCTGTTCGGCCACGAGCGCGGCGCATTCACCGGCGCGATCAACAGCCAGCCCGGCTGGTTCGAATCCGCGAATCGCGGCACGCTGTTTCTCGACGAGGTGGGCGACCTGCCGCTGTCCGCGCAGGTGAAGCTGCTGCGCGTGCTGCAGGAGCGCGAAGTGACGCCGGTCGGCTCACGCAAGACCGTGAAGATCGACGTGCGGCTCGTCGCGGCAACCAACGTGAATCTCGAAGCCGCGGTGCGCGCGGGCAATTTCCGCGAGGATCTGTACTACCGGCTCAACGTCGTGAAGCTGAGCCTGCTGCCGCTGCGCGAGCGGCCCGGCGACATCGCGCCGCTGATCGAACACTTCATCGACACCTATGCGAAGCGGCTGCGCGTGGCCGCGCCGACGCTGACGGACGCCGCGCGCGCCCGGTTGCATGCGCATGCGTGGCCCGGCAACATCCGCGAACTCGAAAACGTGATCCACCACGCGGTGCTGATCTGCGCGGGCGGCGCGATCGACGTGAGCGACCTGCAGTTTTCCGCGCTGTCGCTTGCGCCCGATGCCGGTGATCCGCGCAGCACGGCGGCGGCACCGCCGCGCCGTGCGCGCGACGTGGCCGAGGCAACCGATGCGCTGCGCCACGCGGTGATCGAACTGCTGGATCTCGGCACGCCGGCGCTGTGGCAGCACATCGAGGACACCGTCTACCGCAGCGTGTTCGACTACAGCGAGCACAACCAACTGCGCATGTCGCGCCTGCTCGACCAGTCGCGCAATATCGTGCGTGCGCGGCTCGCGCAGCTCGGCATCCTGAAGCCGCGCGACGCGGGCGACGGCGACGGCGACGCGCGGCTGCGCCGTCAGGCGTGATCGCGCCAGCGCAGCGCGCGCCGTGCGATTCGCTCGCATAGCGCACTCATGCCGACGGCAAGCGCCGTCACCCCCAGCACGCAGACCAGCAATACGTCGGCGCGCGCGCCGGCCTGCGCGTTCTGCATCAGGCTGCCGACACCCGCGCCCGCGTTGAACAGCAGCTCGCTGCTGGTCGCGGTGATCCAGGCGAACGGCACGGCCTGCAACACGCCCGCGAACAGGTCGGGCAGCGCGCCCGGGATCAGCACGTCGCGCCACAGGCCGATGCGCGTCAGGCGATACGACTGCGCGAGTTCGACATAGCGCGGATCGACGCGGCGCAGCCCGTCGAAGCTGGCGGTGGTCATCGGGTAGAACGCGGCGAGCGCGATGATGAACACCTTCGCGAATTCGCCGGTGCCGGCCCACAGGCTCAGCAGCGGTATCAGCCCGAGCAGCGGCACGTAGCGCAGCGCCTGGAACGCCGGCTCGCCGAGCTTGCGCGCGAGCGTCGAGCGCGCCATCGCCGCGCCGAACACGAGCCCGAATGCGACACCGGCCGCCAGGCCGAGCGTCGTGCGGCGCAGGCTCGCGCCGAGATCGGTGGCGAGTTCGCCGCTGCGTGCGAGTTCGACGAGCGCGGCGCCCACCTGCTGCAACGGCACGAACGCGTATTGATGGGCCGCGTCGCCGGACGACGCGTATTGCCATGCGGCGACCAGCAGCGCCGGCACGACGAGGCCGCGCGCACGACGGCGCAGCGCGGCGAACGAGAATGAGGGGATGGCGAGGGTCATTCGGAAACCTGTTCGTTCAGCGCGCGGGCGTCTGCCAGCGCAATGCGTAGCGTTGCACGAGCGCGATCGACCGGTCGATCGCGAAGCCGATCAGCCCGATCACCGCGACGTCGATGAGCACGACGTCGAGCCGCAGCATCTGTCGCGCCAGTTCCATCATCTGGCCGATCCCGCTGTCGGCGCTGAGCAGCTCGACCGCGACGAGCGCGAGCCACGCGCGCGCGAGCGCGATCCGCACGCCGGTCAGCAGCGGCGGCAGCGCGGCCGGCAGCAGTACGTCGCGCAGCAGCGCGAAGCGGCCGAGCCCGTAGTGCCGCGCCATCTCGACGAGATCGCGCGGTGCGTCGTGCACGCCCGTGTACGCGGCCAGCGCGACCGGAAAGAACACGGCCTTGCCGACGACGACGAGCTTGAGCGGCTCGTCGACGCCGATCAGCAGGATCAGCAGCGGAATCAGCGTGAGCGTCGGCACTTGCCGCAGCAGATCGAACGTCGGCCGCAGGTAGTCGGCGAACAGCCGGCCGCGCGCCAGCAGGATGCCGAATGCGGCACCGCCGGTCGCGCCGATCACGAAGCCGAGCGCGAGACGATGCAGCGTGATCAGCAGGTTGTCGCGCAGTTCGCCCGTGTCGAGCAGCGTGCGCAGCGTTGCCGCGAGCCGATCCGGCGGCACGACGAGCTGCGGCGGGAACCAGCGCTGCGCGCTCGCGAGCCACCACAGCGCGACGAATGCGACGGGCGTGGCCCACCCCAGCGCGATGCCGCCGAACCGTGCCAGTCCGGGCGGGCGGCGCGCGCGTGCGCCGTTCGACGCGAGGGCATGCATCGGCATCAGCGGCTCGCGACGCGCGCCGCGTCGGCACGCCAGTAACCGTCGAGCCCGAGCTGCTTGAGCGCGGTCGACACGAACGTCGGCGCGAGCAGCGCGTTCACGTCGACCGGCTTGGACGTCAGCCCGGCCTGGCGGCTGTACGCGATGACGTCGCGGTAGTGGCCGGTCAGCGCGGGCGTGAAGAGCGGCGTCCATTGCTCCTTCCACGGTGTCGCCTCATCCGCGTATTCGCGGCGCACGACGCTTTCCGGCTGGCCGGACGCGCTCAGGATCTTCACGTACGCGTCGCGATTCTGCGGCTGCGAGATCCAGTGCGCGGCACGCACGTAGGCCGTCGCGACGAGCTGCGTGACGTCGGGATAGCGCCGCACGAAATCGTCGGACGCCCACAGTTCCGCGCGCATCTTCCAGTCGTCGGGTGCGGTCTTGGTCGACCAGATGATCTTGCCGACCTGCTTGTCGACGAGCGAATACGCGTCGGACAGCGTGAAGAAGCCGTCGACGCGGCCGGCCGCGACGGCCGCCGCACCGGCCTGCGGGTCGAGGTTGTAGATCCTGAAGTCGGACAGCTTCAGCCCGTTCTCGGCGAGCAGCTTGCTGAACGTGACTTCCCACGGCCGGCCGCGATTGAGCGCGATGCGCTTGCCCTTCAGATCGACGATCGACTTCGCGGTCGAGCCGGCCGGCACGACGAGATACGTGTTGCTGCCCACGCCGCCCGGCACGATCAGCCGCGTATGCGTGCCCGATGCGTTGACGACGACCGACGGCAGGTCGCCGTAGCCCGCGAAATCGATGCTGCCGTTCGTGAACGCCTCGTTCACGAGCGTGCCGACCGCCGCGGTCGATACGGGCACCCATTGCAGCTTCACGTGCCGCGCGGCGAGCGCCTTCTCGAGCGACTTGTCGGCATCGATCAGTGCCGACGCGCCCGCGTATTGCGTCTTGCCGCCGCTCGAATAGGCGACGACGGCGATCCGCACGACCTTGGGCGCGTCATCCGCATGCGCGGCCGGTGCGGCGAGCGATGCCGCGGCGAACGGCAGCGCGGCGAACAGCGCGCGCAGCGGGCGGCGCAGCGAGGCGAGGGAGAGCGTGTGTTTCATGATGATCCGGAACGGTAGGCGGAAAAGGGGCTCACGCGCGCTTCTGCAGCGACGGCCGCAACACGTCGGCGAGCGGGCGCGGGTCGATCCAGTCGGCGACGTCGAAGTCGGCTTCCAGAAAGCCGTGGTCGTGCAGGAAGGTCTTGAAGTCGTCGAGCGCGGCGACCGATTCGTCGTCGAGGTTGACGCCGAGGTGCCGATGCAGCTGGTTGCCGTAAGCGGCGCGGACCCAGTCGATCGACGACGCGGTTTCGCCGGCGACGTAATGGGCGGTTTCGTCGGGATGCGTGCCGGCCCAGTCGCCGGCCGCGACCACGAGCTTCAGGAAGCCGGCGACGATGTCCGGATGATTCGCGAGCACGTCCGCGTTGACGGTCAGCGGGCGCGGCGTGCCGTTGTTGTTGCGGATCGCGCGCTCCGGATGAAAGCCGATGTCGATCACGACGTGCGCGCCGATCAGCTGCGCGATCTCGAGGCCCGTCGAGCCCTTCACGTAGATCGCGTCAACCTCGCCGCGCAGTAGCGCGCCGGCTTCGGCCGCGTACAGCGCGCGGCTCGAAAAACCGTGCGGCGACGCGAACAGGTCCGCCGCGCGCGCCGGCCCGACGGCCTGCAGCGTGCGTGCGCGCACGTCGACGCATTCGACGTCGCGCGTGGTCAGCCCGTCGAGGCTCAACGCGTTGACGAAGCCGCGCAGCGCCGACGCGCGAAAGATGTCGATGCGGTCGTCGGGGCGGCTCGGGATCGCGACGCGGCGCCCGCGCAATGCCTTCACCGAGCGGATGCCCGACTCGGGCCGCGCGAGGATCAACTGCGATTCGTCGACCCACGACAGCCCGATCACGCGCGTATTCGCGCCGTTCGAGCGCGCCCACATCGCGGGGATGCTGCCGCCCTGGCGGAACGACTGCGCGAGCGTGTGATCGCTGATCGACGACACGTCGTGCCGCGTGGCGCCGCGCGGCGAGCGGATCGCGACGCCGTCGGCCGACGTCTCGCCGTTGAGCCAGCCGAGATGCACGGCGATGCCGAGCGGGGTCGGCACGGGCGACCGGGCGTACCAGAACGTCTGCTGCTTGTCCGATGACGAATCGGGCCTGTCTGTCATGGGTGAGATTCCCTCTCTGCGTAAGCATGGTTGAAGCCCGGTCGCGCACGGTGTCGGTGTCGCACGCGCGGGCCGGTCAACGTTGCAAGATCCGGGCCAGTGAACGGAAACGGCGCGGCCGCACGCGGCGCGGGCATCGCGCCGGACGTGCGATGCGTGTATCGACGCATGGGCTGTTGCGTCAGCAACAGTCGCGTCGGCCGCTGTTGCGCGCGCAGCAGCGGTGTGGTCGGCGCAGCAGTGCGGTACGGGCGTGTCGTGATGGCACGGGCGAGTGCGAGCGGCTGCGATCCGATTGCCGCTGATGCCCGGTGTGCAAGGCACTGCGCAGGTTCGCGGGCGGCCGTGCACGCGCCGTGGCGAGCGCGTTGGCACACCGCGTGCTTTACAGCGCAGCACACGCGCGGCACGCCGATGCCGCACGCAATCCGAATGGCCCGACCAGGAGAACTCCGATGGCTGTTGAATTTCTGTGGCGCCTGCCGATGCATGGCGACGGCCGGCGCGCACACGACCTGCATACGCGCGGCGAATGGAACCGCCAGCGCGCATCGCGCGTCGCGCCGAAAGTCGATGACGACGATTTCGGTTACATCGACTATCTGTCGCAGGTCGCGCGCGCGGCCGATATCGCCGGCTTCCACGGCGCGCTGATTCCGATCTTTCGTTTTACGGAGGAACCGTGGGTCGTGGCGGCCGCGCTGGCGCGCGAGACGCGCCGGCTGCGGCTCCTGATCGCGCTGCAGCCGCATTTCGTGCATCCGGTCTATGCGGCGCAGATGGCCGCGAGCCTGCAGCGGATCAGCCGCGGGCGCGTCGAGTGGAACGTCGTCACCGGCGGCGGCGGCCCCGACCAGCGCGCATACGGCGACTTCATCGATCACGACAGCCGCTATGCGCGCACCGATGAATTCCTCGATGTCGTGAAGGGCGTCGCGGCCGGCGCCCCGTTCACGTTCGACGGCCGCTTTTACCGTGTCGAAGCGGGCGGCCTGCTGCCGCCGCTGAGCGGCCAGAAGCCGCCGCGCATCTACCTGGCCGGCGCGAGCGACGCGGCGCTCGCGGTCGCCGCTAAGCACGGCGACGTGCACCTGAGCTGGGGCGAGCCGCTCGCGAAGCAGAAGGAGGTGATCGACGCGGCGCGCCGCGCGCTCGACCGGCAGAACGCCGAGCGCGACCTGCGCTTCGGCATGCGCATCGACATCCTGGCGCGCGAGACCGAAGAGCAGGCGTGGGCCGAGTTGCGGCAGATGTTCGCGACGGTGGGCGACACGACGCGCAACGGCTTCGGCGGGCGCGGCGAAGCGTCGGAATCGGTGGGCGCGAAACGCCAGTTCGCGCTGCACCAGGGCAACACGCAGCACTTCGACGACCTGATCGTCGGCCCGAACCTGTGGGCCGGGATGTCGCAGATCCGCGGCGGCCCCGGTTGCGTGATCGTCGGCAGCCACGAGCAGGTGGCCGAGCGGCTCGCGGAATACATCGACATCGGCGTGTCGACGTTCATTCTCGCCAGCAACCCGCATCTCGAGGAGGCGTACCGCGTGGGCGAGGAAGTGCTGCCGCTCGTCGACGGCGCGCTGAACGCGCGCCGTACGCAGGCGGCGCTGCGCGTGGCCGGCGCATGAGCGCGGCGGCCTTCCCGCGCCATCCAACGACATCGACAAGGACATTCACCATGACGACACTCGCTGCGCAGGCCACGGCCTGCGACGCACTCTGGTACACGCGTTGCCCGGTGCCAACCGCGCTCGGCATCGCCGTGCACCGCGGCTGGTTCGACGAGGAGTTCGGGCCGGACGGCATCACGCTGAATTCGCTGCAGGAGACGGCGGATGCCGGCAAACGCGAATCACATTTCGATCACAGCCTGCCGCACTCGTTCCGGCAGGGCGGCAACATTCCAGCGCTGTGGGCGCGGGCGCGCGGCGCCGATACGCGCGTGATCGGCCTGTCGTGGACCAACGAATTCCAGGCGATCGTCACGTTGCCCGATCGCGGCATTCGCTCGGTGCGCGATCTGCGCGGCCGGCGGCTCGGGTTGCCGAGCCATCCGATCAGCATCGACTTCTGGCGGGCGGCCGCGCTGAAAGGCTTCCTGAGCGCACTCGAACTGGAAGGGCTCGGGCACGGCGACGCCGAATGGGTCGACCTGCCCGACGAACGCGAACGCCGCACCGGGCCCGCATCGTTTACGCGCGGCCCGCACGAGTACGGGCTCGAGATCGCGGCGCTCGTGCGCGGCGAAGTCGACGCGGTGTTCGTGAAAGGCGTCGAAGGGCTCGAGACCGTGCATCTGATCGATGCGCAGGTCGTCATCGATCTCGGCGCGCACCCCGATCCGCTCGTGCGGATCGGCAACGGCACGCCGCGCACGCTGACCGTCGACCGCGCGCTGATCGATGCGCGCCCCGATCTCGTGAGCCGCTTCCTGTCGGTGGTGGTGGGGGCGGGCGACTGGGCCGCGCGCCATCCGGCGGAGACGGTTGCGTATATCGGCCGCGAGACGCGCGCGTCCGACGAGTGGGTGCGCTATGCGTATGGCGCGGACGTGCACCGCCATCTGGAGACGGGGCTCGCGCAGACGTCGATCGACGGACTGGTCGCGTTCAAGGATTTCCTCGTCGAGTGGGGCTTTCTCGAACAGGATTTCGATGCGCGCGCGTGGATCGACCCGGCGCCGTTCACGCGCATCGACCGGCAACGCCATGCGTGGGTCGCGTAGCGCGCCGCGGCGCGTCATTGCAAGGAGTCGAGCATGACAGGTCTGACGATCGAATACGGCGTGCCGCCGGCACGCCGGCATGCAGCGCGTGCCGCGCCGCGTGCGGAGTCGGGCAGCACGGCGGCGGTGGGGCGGCCGCCGTCCGCTTCGCCTTCGGCGCGGCCGGATGCGCGAGC